>CADBMK010000100.1 GCA_902795785.1 uncultured Bacteroidia bacterium
CGATAAGTGGGAAATCTATATTCCTGCTAAATGGGGATATGGTTCTTTCAAGCAGCCGGATATCCCGGCAAACAGCACCCTGGTTTTCACTCTGGAACTGGTAAAAATAGAAAGGCTCTAGTCTTCCTTGTCCTTCTTCCTGTCAAACAGAAGGAAGATGTTGGCCATTACTGTTCCCGAAATTGAATGGTAGGCACATGAGATGGCGCATGGGATGATGGAAAGCGCCGCAAGCGGATTGGCGGCGATGGCTGCCGGAGTTGCAAAGAAGTTGTTTGCAAGGACAGTGGCCATGCCGGCGTTCTGCATTCCGATTTCAATGCAGATGGTGCGTTTCTTTGCCGTGTTGAATTTGAAAATCTTTCCTACGAGGTAGCCAAGGCCATAACCAAGTGAGTTGTGGCAGAAGACCACTCCGAGTGTCAGGAAAAAGAGCTGGATGCTGTTCTCGATAAGTTGAGGACGTACCTTGCTTATTACTCCGCCAACAATAAGGCAGAGGCAGATGACGCTTAAGGTTGGAAGTACTGCCTTGATCTTGCCAAAGTAACTCTTTCCTCCAATCAGCCAGTTCAGTATGCATCCGCCCGCAACCGGGAGAAGGGTGACGAAGAGGATGTTCTTGAACATTCCTACTGCGTTCACGTCAACCGACGTTCCTGCTAGGGCGAGAACCAGGGCAGGGGTGAGTATCGGAGAGAGAACTGTGCTGACCGTGGTCATGCCCACGGAGAAAGCCACGTCTCCCTTGCAGAGAAAACTCATGATGTTGGAACTGACTCCGCCCGGGCAGCATCCTACCAGGATGATGCCGACGGCCATGAAAGGATTCAGGCCGAAGAGGCGTGTCAGGGTAAATGCTATCAGCGGCATGATGGTGTATTGGGCCACTGCGCCGATGCAAATGTCAAGAGGTCTCTGGAGAAGGATCTTGAAATCTTTCCCGGAGAGGGTGCAGCCCATCGTCAGCATTATGAGGCCGAGGATGATGTTGCTTGTATTGCCGCTCTGAGTCCAGTAGAACAACCCTGGAAAGAAAAATGCCAGGATGGCCGTTCCGATTACAAAGAGAGATGGCATAGGGCTCCGTTACTGTGCAAGGAGTTTCTTGACGATGGTGCTGATGAGGCGGCCGTCTGCGAGGCCTGCCAGCTGCTTTGTGGCAACTCCCATCACCTTGCCCATGTCTGAAGGAGCCTTGGCCCCGGTCTGGGCGATAATCTCTTTGAGTTTTTCTTCCACTTCAGACTCGCTGAGCTGCTTTGGAAGGTATTCCTCCAGAACTTTCATTTCTGCGAGTTCGTTGTCTGCGAGTTCGGTTCTGCCGGCCTGGGTGTAGAGGTCTGCAGATTCCTTATGCTGCTTTGCGATTTTCTGGATCAGTTTGATGATGTCTGAGTCTGAAAGTTCTTTAGAACCGCCCTCGGCTGTCTTTGCGAGGAGGATGGCTGACTTAATAGCGCGTACTGCGTTGAGGCGGGCCTGGTCTTTGTCCTTCATGGCCGCCATAATATCCTTCTGGATTTGCTGTTCAAGTGCCATAGCTGTATAATTTAATGGTTAAATGATTTCTATGAATCGTGGCGCGCGCGTTTGATCCGTTTCTGCGTCGAGCTGGAGAACCAGATTCCGGTAACCTCGTTCACGTTCTGTGCGGTTACGAAGGCATTTATCTTGTTTTCCTTAATGTATTCGAGAAGGCTGGCAAGTTCCGACTGGCCCATGATGCTGCGGATCTCGGTTCTGCTGTCTCCGCTGTATCCACCGCGTGTCTCGTAGATGGAGCAGCCGCGTACCAGGTCTTCGATGATGTATTTGCGGATTGGCTCGGCGTTGTCAGTTGTGATGCTGACGCTCTTGCGGCGGCTGAGCGACGCCGAGAAATAGTCGATGACGATACCGTTGAGCCATGTTCCGATAAGACCGATGACAACCATCTGGAACGGGTTGATGGCAAATGCCGTGCAAGAAACCACGGCTCCGGCTATGGATACGGCCGTGCCAATCTCCATGTGGCAGTATTTGCTGACAATCTTGGCCAGGATGTCAAGTCCGCCGGTTGAACCGTTTATGCTGAACAGGATGGCCTGTGCGGCGCTCAGGATGAAGACAAAGCAAAGGAGGTCAAACCAGATGTTGCCCATCACGCTGATCTGCCCCGGCTCTGTAAGGAACCTTGTGTATGGGTAAATCCAGTCGAATAGGTCCATGAAAGGTCCCAGGACAAGGGACGCATAGACCGTCTTGACTCCGAACTCTCCGTCAACCAGGAAGAATGCCATGATAAGCAGGATGACGTTGATGACGGTAAGGGCTACGGATACTTTGATGTGGATTCCGATTGCTTCGAACACTCCGCTTACTACGATGGCAAGACCGGAGGTGGTACCGATGATTAATTTACTTGGGACAAGGAAATAGTAGACGGCAATGGCAGTGATGAGCATGCCGATTGTCATAATAATGAACTCTTTCCAGAACTTGAAGGTTTTAAGAGCTCCTAACGCGTTGAAAATGTTTTCCATTATTAAAAATGAAGTGGGGGGCAAAATTATGTATTTTTTTCTGAATTTATACCTACATTTGTTTAGTTAGAGTGTAAAATTAATATGGAGAATTTGAAGAACATTATACTGGCGGTTACTGACTTCGTATGTGGTTATCCGCTTTTTTTCTGGCTCATAGGGGGAGGTTTATTCCTTTTCATATATTCAGGCGCCGTTCCGCTCAGGTGGATCGGTAAATCCATGCACTCTTTGCGTACCAGAGCAGAGGGAGAGGGACAGATCAGCTCATTTCAGGCGCTGATGTCCACAATCAGCTCCACCGTGGGTATGGGAAACATCGCCGGAGTGGCAATCGCCCTTGTTGTAGGCGGTCCTGGAGCCATTTTCTGGATGTGGGTGAGCGCCCTTCTGGGTATGGCTACCAAATTCTTCGAAGGTACACTCGCAATAATGTACAAAGGCCGCGACGAGAATGGAGAAATCCAGGGCGGACCTATGTATGTGCTGACTCACGGCATCGGCCCTAAGATGAAGCCCCTTGCCATGTTCTTCTCCGTATTCGGTATGATAGGCTGCCTCTGTGTGATGCAGGCCAACCAGTTGGTTGAGGCGCTCTACACCGTGTTCCTCACTCCTGCGGGAGTCCCGGAAACCCTGGGCATCCGTTTCGTAATCGGCCTGTGCATCGCCGGACTCGTTTCAATCGTAGTTCTTGGCGGAATCAACAGAATCTCCAAGGTCGCCACAAAGATTGTCCCTGTGATGGTGGCCCTCTATTTCCTGATAGTTTTCACCATTATCATCCTCCATTTGAACCTTCTGCCGGGAGTGTTCGCCAGAATCTTCCATGAGGCGTTCTCCATGCAGGCCGGTTTCGGAGCCTTTGCCGGAGTGGCAATCACCGGAGCCAGACGTGCCATGTACGTCAACGAGGCCGGTGTGGGTACTGCCAGCATCATGCACGGTTCATCCCGCAATCCTGAGCCAGTACGCGAGGGACTTGTGGCGATGCTCGGTCCGGTGATTGATTCAGGCTTCGTCTGCACGCTTACGGCAATTCCTATCATCATGGCGGACAACTTCGAGGTTGAGGGCGTCAAGGGTCTTACCGTTGCGCTCGGTGCCTTCGGCAAGTTGCTTCCATATGTTGGAAAATATCTCCTTATGCTGATGGTTGTGATCTTCGCCTTCTCGACGATGTTCAGCTACAGCTATTACGGAACTCGTTGCGCAGCCTATCTGTTCGGCACACGCAACGAGAAATACTATAAGATATTTTATATTCTGATGCTTGTTCTGGCCAGCGTCCTATCTCTTGACGTGGCAGTGGGCATCATGGACATATCGTTCGCCCTTATGTCAATCCCTACGATGTTCTCTCTCCTGTACCTGGCGCCTCGCGTCAAGAAAGAGATGAAACGCTTCGCAGGCCGTTAAAGGTGGCGTTGTCTATATCTGATATCCTGGAAATCTTCTTTAGTCCAAGGTCTTTGAGCCCTTCGCTCAGAACCGGCTCCAGAAGTCCGAAGGAGCGTGATATCTGGCCTCCGAAGAGAAGACATTCAATCCTGTATTCCTTCAGTACCGGACGGATGGCCTGTGCAAGGATGGCGGCGCACTCATTGAAGCGTTCTATCGCCTCCTTGTTGCCGTCATAGGCTTTCTGTGCGAGTTCCTTGACGGTGATTCCGTCAAGCCCCCTGAGAAATCCTCTCTTTGAGACGTAGTCTTCAAGAATGCCGTCCTGGTAAGGAGTGTTCCATATATGCACGGCAGGGGATCCGAATTCATTTTCGAGTATTTTCCCGTCAATGCTCATCGAGAATCCAAGTCCCGTTCCCAGGGCGATGAGCGCCGTCCGGTTGAATCCTTTGCCTTCTCCTGAAGTCATTTCCCCGAGAAGCATCACGTTTACGTCATGGATGAAGTGAAAAGTTTTTCCCTTGCCTCCACAAAGGTCTTCGAACTTCATTCCGTAAACTGACGTAAACTTGTGCTTCATTAGGAAAATACCGTGATTGTAATCAAAAGGGCCCGGAATGGCCACAGCCACTTCACAGGCATCTCCGACGGCGGAGGTCAGGGAGGCTTCGATTTCCTCCCTGGTTCCGTCAGAGTTTATCGGGATCTGTCTTCCGTCAGAACACTTTATGAAGGTGCCGCCGACGTCAAGCAGGATCGTTCTGGTAGCCATCTCTCAAGCAGGTTTTGTGAATCCTTATCGGCTCCTTGCCAAGGTTTTCGATCACGTACTTGCCCATTGAAGCAGGTACGCAGGCAATCTCCATGAAGTCAAGGTCGAAGTAACGCTCAGGATGCTCAACGCTGCGGATGCGTACGCTTTCTCCGTCAACCACGGTGAGTACGTGGAACTTCTCCCCCTTGGTGTCCTGCTCGCAGGCCTTCTCGAATTCGAGTCGTCTAAGGGAAATGTACATCTGAGGATTTTCTCCCAGGATGTACTCCTGCCAGCCATCGCCTTCACAGTCAAGTCTAGGTTTCTGCACGATGTACTCAGGGCTCTGAGGATCGTGGATGACGGATGTGCGGCGGTCCTGTCGGACATTAAGTTCTCCCAGATGTGTGTGGATAGGTCGCTGCTTGCCGTCAAAGTCAAGTCGGAGATAGTCATACATCTTGTAGGTGTATGAGCCGATGGTCAGTGAGCCGATTTCGAGAATAACCTGGTTGCGGCCTGAAGAGTGAATCGTTCCTGCAGGAAGCATTACCTGCAGGCCCGGCTTTGACTCTTCGTAACTTACATATTTCATATAGTCGCAAGGCTCGTGCTTTGTGTCGGCAGCCTCAATCTCCTTGAAGAACTGAGGAATGTCGGCGTCGTCGCGGAAACCGATGAAGGTCTTTGCCTCGTGACCTGTGACAACTACATAGTAGCTCTCGTCCTGGCGGCCGAACTCATTGTAGTTCTCAACGTTGAATTTTCCGCCTGAATGGCACTGGATACTCATGTTACCGGTTGAGTGGTAGCTGTCGTCCCAGTTGAAACGGATAGGGAAGTATCCATTGTATTTGTCCACGCAGGTCTGTCCCATGAGGCTTACGCCCTCTTTGTGGACAAACGAGCAGTAGTTGATATCGAGTTTTTCTTCACCGGCCTCCACGAGTACGCTGACCTCCATCGGGATGAAGTCGAATACCCAGGCGGCGTTGCGCATCTTTTCAGGAAGGTGGCGGTGCTGCTTCATATAGGTACCGCCCCATACTCCCTCAAGGTAGCAAGGCTTTGCGCGGAACGGATATTTTACCAGCTGGGCGCAGACATCGGCGAATGTCCAGTACGGCATCATCTGAAGGTTGGACCTGTCGTTGTCCAGTACATACCAGTCGAGCTCGTTGGCGCTGAAGAGTTCCTTCCTGAGCTGAACGGCGTTCTCAAAGTCGCAGTAGTAGCAGCGGCGGATGGTCCTGTTGATGATTCCCGTGTGCTTCTTGCCGAGATTTGCGTATTCTCCTCCTCGGATGCGGAGCATCGAGTTCTTAGGGGTGATGTCGAACCATACCTTGATGTCGTAGAGTCCGCGGAACTCCTTCATGAGGGATCCATATCCGTAAACTGCCACGATCTTGCCTGCAGCTTTCTTTGCAGGGATGTCCTTTACAAACTTCTCTGCCTTCTGCTGGTCCACAAGGCCCTTGTATCCTCCGTGGTAAACCTTACCGTAGAGAAGAGTCGGGTCAATCTTGGTGTCCCAGATGAGAAGCGGGTCGATGATATCGTCAATCTCCTTGCCGCTCTTGAGAGTGGCCTCGTTGCAGTCCACAGTCTCAATCTCAAGGCCGAGGAGGTCACACTCGCGGGACAGGAGGCTGATGAACAGGTCCCATCTTGTGGTTGTGTATCCGTCGAAGCCTATGATAACGCCCTCTTTCTTTACACGGTCGGCAATCGATGCCATGAATTTCTTGACGACGGCAGGGGTGCCGCCGGCCAAAATTGAATCTTTTGTCTTGTCTGAAAGTTCCGGCCTGTTGACTGGTTTAGGGTCATCATAGGGGAACGGGTTGTACATGAAACTCATATCCTTACTTTATGTTATAAAATTCAAATCCCATCATTTCTGCAAAGTCCTGAAGCTGCGCGCGGTAGTCTCCGTCCACGATTGCGTAGTGCTGTGTGGCTCCAATGCGGAGAATCTTCTCGAAGAGTTCCTTTGCCGGTACTTCCGGACGGAAGATTGTGTGGCTGTATGTTGCAAGCAGGTGCTTGATCTTGCTCTGAGGAGTATCCTTAGGGTCGAGGCTCTCTGCCATGAAGGTGATAAGCTTATACTTTCCGTCCTCCTCGTAAAGACCTGCCACGGTTTTCATTCCAGGGCTGAAGCGATACCAAGCGAACGGCGCTCCGGCATATTTCCAGGAAGTCTTGGCAAAGCGTACGTCACGGGAAATGACCACGTTGTCCTGCCAATTTGGATCGTTATGGTCGTTAGGACCTGCGTGTCCGCCGGC
>CADBMK010000101.1 GCA_902795785.1 uncultured Bacteroidia bacterium
ACTTCCGCAAAAATAAGTGGGCAGAGAAGGATTCGAACCTCCGAAGGTATGAACCAGCAGATTTACAGTCTGCCCCAGTTGGCCACTTTGGTATCTGCCCATTTATATGTATGTCAATTCCCAGATTGGATCTGGACTTGAGCCGATGGAGGGATTCGAACCCACGACCCCGAGATTACAAATCACGTGCTCTGGCCAACTGAGCTACATCGGCATTTCCTCGAATTATCCGTTCGGAAATGGGATTGCAAAGATAGGTATTAAATCGAAGTTTCCAAAACTTTTTAAGTTATTTTTCGAGGGAATCCAATACCGACGCAATTCCTTCTGCATCCAGTCCACACTCGTGCCACTGGGCCTTCTGGGTATCCTGAGGCATGAACCTTCGAGGCACCCCGACAGGTATAACCCTGACAGAAGGAGCGTTAGCCGAGATGTATTCTGCAACTGCGCCGAAAAGGCCGCCCTCTACGGAACCATCTTCTACAGTAATGACCGTTTTGCACGTTGCCGCAACCTTTGAAAGAATTTCTTCATCAATAGGCGCGACGAATCTCATATTATATATATATGGTAATTTCTTACCGTCTTTTTCCCGAAGTTTCGCAGCCTCCATCGCCCTGTTCACCACGGGTCCGATTGCAAGAATGGCAACGTCCGAAGTCTCCGGGGCAAGAAGACACTCTCCCTTTCCCACAGGCAGGATTTCCGGAGCCGCATCCTTCCACTCTACGCCTTCACCGCAGCCGCGAGGATACCTTATAATATAAGGACCAACCTGGCTCTCGAGGGCGGAGTACATCAGATTCTTAAGTTCCGCTTCGTCCTTTGGAGAAGAGACAATGGCATTTGGTATGACGCGGTAGGCCGCAAGGTCGAAAAGGCCATGATGGGTGGCGCCGTCTTCTCCAACGAGCCCCGCCCTGTCAAAGCAGAGGACAACAGGAAGTTTCTGAAGGGCCACATCGTGGATAATCTCGTCATAGGCTCTCTGTGAGAATGACGAGTAGATATTGCAGAACGGACGCAGGCCTCCGGCAGCAAGGCCGGCGGAGAACGTAACGGCGTGCTCCTCCTCGATGCCGACGTCATAGAAACGCTGCGGCATTGTCTCGGCAAATGCGGTCATTCCGCAGCCGCTTGCCATGGCGGGAGTGATGCCGACTACGCGGTCATCCTTCCTGGCGATATCGATAAGGACCTGACCGAACACATCCTGATAACGGTCCGCCTTGTAAACCGGCCTGATTCTCTCTCCCGTTTTACAGTCGAACTTGCCCGGAGCGTGCCAGGTAGTAGGATCGGACTCGGCAGGAGCATAGCCCTTTCCCTTAACAGTATGTACATGGAGGATTCTAGGGCCCTTAAGGTCACGGAGCTTAGACAGGATCTTTACAAGTTCCTCTATGTCATTGCCGTCAATAGGACCGAAATAACGGAATCCCAGGGCTTCAAAAAGGTCTCCTCCGAATTTTCCCACGAGGCTGGACTTGGCGCTGCGGACCATCTTCTGCACGCTGTTGCGGAAGTTGCCCTCGCCTATCGTGTTCCAGACCTGGTTCTTGAAATTATTGTATGCCGGCGACGAGGTAATCTTAAGGAGGTGCTTGTGGATGGCTCCCAGATTATTGTCGATGGACATATCGTTGTCATTGAGGACCACAAGGAGGTCGGACTTGCTGTCTCCGGCATTGTTCAGGCCTTCCAGGGCAAGACCTCCGGTGAGGGCGCCGTCTCCGATCAAGGCTACCACCTTCTCATCGCTTCCCCTCATCCTGGCCGCCTCGGAGAGTCCGAGAGCCGCGGAAATCGAGGTGGAAGAATGACCTGCCCCGAAAACGTCGTACTCGCTTTCGAAGATATTAGGGAAACCTGAAAGACCGTCTTTCATACGGTTCTTCCGGAAGGCTTCCTTACGGCCCGTAAGAATCTTGTGGGCGTAAGCCTGATGGCCCACGTCGAACACTATCTTATCCTTAGGAGTATTGTATACGTAATGAAGGGCTGTGATTATCTCTACCGCTCCGAGACTCGAGCCAAGATGGCCCGGATTGACGGAACAGCACTCCACCATATATTGACGTATTTCAGCACAGAGAGCTTTAAGTTCCTCTATGCTGAAACTACGGATATCTGCAGGATAATTAACCTTTTCTAACAACTTAATTCTGAATATTAGGTTCCTGAAGATGGTAATTCTTCTTCTTGTCAAGCACCTTAACTCCGATGGCAATCAGCACTGATACGGCGCCGAACATCGCAAAGATAAGGGAAGGGACTGTATAATCATAAGTATTTCTGACGAGGCCTTCCGCCTCCGTCACCTGACCGGTAATGCAGAAGCGTGCAAGAACCGTTCCGATGAGAAGCGGCACACCCCACAAACCGATGTTCTGGATATAGAACGTGAGGGACATGGCCGTACCGAACTGCTTGGCAGGGATAATCTTGGCAACCGAAGGCCAGAGAGCCGACGGAAGAAGGGCGAAGCCGATTCCAAGAAGGGCCATAAGAGCATAGGCCATCCAGACCTTATCCACGAACGGCATTGCAAAGAGTACGTGTACCACGGTTATTATGCCGGCTCCGAGGATCATAAGGTCTGCTCCGTGTCCCTTGGTATCGTAAATGCTGCCGAACAGAGGAGTCAGGAAGATACATCCGAAAGGCAGAACCGCAGGGATCGTGCCCGCAACGGTCTGTGATACGCCGAATTTATTGACCATAAGGTCTGTTGCATACTTCTGGAACGGGAACACCGCAGAATAGAAGAGCACGCACAGAAGCGCAATCATCCAGAATGCAGGATTCTTAAGGACGGACACAAAATCCTCCCAGCGGAATTCCTCTCCGGACTCCTCCTGGGCTGATTCTCCAATCTGCCTGTCGAGTTTGCCGTCAAGAACCATGAAGACAAGGTAGAGGACGGTACCCATTGCCACAAGGATGAGGCCCATCATGACTACGGAACTTGCAGAGCCGAAGGTTTCCGCCACGAAAGGTGGAAGAACCATTGCACCGGCCTGTCCGAGTCTTGCCAAAGCCACCTGGGCGCCCATGGCAAGGGCCATCTCATATCCGGTAAACCACTTGGCGATAACCTTGGTAGCCGCAACTCCGGCCGTCTCAGAACCGATTCCAAAGAGGGCGAAGCCTATGGAAGCCCAGAACACCTCCCTGGAAAGTTCATTTCCAAAGAAACGGACGGTGCCTTCCATAGACGAGCGCATGGCCACATACTGGACCACGATACCCGCCAGACATACAAGGCAGGAGCCGAGTCCGGCTATCCTGATGCCGAATTTATCCACCGCAACACCTCCCAGGATGAGCATGAACAGGAAGACATTGAACATAGAGTATGAACTGCTGAACCAGCCATACGCAGCACTGTCCCACCCGTTATGGATTTCAAGGAAGGTCTTCAAAGGAGAGAACTCGTCAGTAACGAGATACACTGAGAACATCGTCAGGGAAACCATGACGAGAACCAGCCATCTGAAGGCTGCCGAGTCCCTTATTGTCTTTGCCATAATTATCTTTCGATGGTTGCCTCACGGTCAGGGCCGAGAGAGATGATCTTGACAGGCACGCCGATATAGTCCTCCATGAACTTCACGTAATCGGTGAAAGCCTTAGGGAGGTCCTTCTCAGAGCGGATGCCGCTGAGATCCTGTTTCCAGCCCTTGAACTCGGTATATACCGGCTCAATTTCAGCAGCGATGTCGAAAGGAACCTGATCGGTTTCTACGCCGTTGACCTTGTATGAGGTGCAGACCTTGATTGTATCAAAGTCATCCAGACAGTCGGACTTCATCATGATGAGGTCTGTAACACCGTCAATCATAACAACATACTTGAGGGCTACGAGGTCAAGCCAGCCGCAGCGGCGAGGACGTCCTGTAACCGCACCGAACTCGTGACCGATCTGACGGATCTTCTCACCTGTCTCATCAAAGAGCTCAGTAGGGAACGGACCGCTGCCGACACGCGTACAATATGCCTTGAAGATACCATATACGTGGCCAACCCTTGACGGAGCCACACCGAGACCGGTGCAGACGCCTCCGATTGTGGTTGAAGACGATGTCACGAATGGGTATGAACCGTAATCCACGTCAAGAAGTGAACCCTGGGCGCCTTCAGCAAGCATAGGCTTCTCATCGAGCCACTTGTTTACGAAATACTCGCAGTCAACGAGCTTGAACTGCCTGAGGTATTCGATGGCGCTCATCCACTCTGCCTCGCCTGCGTTGATATCGCACTCATAACCGAGGTTTGCGATCTCTTTAGCGTGACGTGCCTTGAGCTTGGCAAAACGCTCTGCAAAGTCAGATGTAAGTATATCACCCACGCGGAGGCCGTGACGGCCAACCTTGTCCGTATATGTAGGTCCGATACCCTTGAGGGTTGAACCAATCTTGCCCTTGCCGGCAGCAGCCTCGTTGGCTGCGTCAAGG
>CADBMK010000102.1 GCA_902795785.1 uncultured Bacteroidia bacterium
AAGAAGGATCCTTGGGAATCTTGATTTTCTGCTTCTTTCCCAGTATCCTGGATTCCATGCCGTTGTACTGCATGATTACTTCAGGAGTGGTGCCGAATTTCCTTGCGACGGATTCTATGTCGTCATACCATTTTGCCGTATAGACCGTATAGTCGGCAGGGGATTCTTCCGTCTTGCCCTGATCGACTTTCTGAGGAGCATCCTTTACAGGGATGTTCAGGATCTGGTTCTTTTTGAGCCCTTCTTTCCTGAGGTCAGGATTGGCCTCATAGAGTTCCTCCTGGGTTACGCCATAGGCCTTGCAGATAGAGAATACGGTCTGGCGTTCAAGGACGACGTGGGAGTAGTAGACATTGCCTCCTATCTTCACCTTGTCCTTGGATATGGTTACGGGTGTCGGAGTGTAACCCTGGGCAAGAGCCTGCCCGGAGAAAGTCGTCGCAACTGCGAGACATATCATCGACGCTATCAGTATTCTTTTCATAATCTTTTAGATTAAAGTGTCCCGGCAAAGCTTAGAAGGTCTTCGCAGAACTTCGCCCAGGAACGTCTTTCTTTCTCTTCCCTGATTGCCTCCTTGCACTTCTGCGCAATGGCGGGGTCGGAGAAATACCGGAGTATTTCCTCCTTGATTGTTTCGGGATCAGCCTTAGGTGCTACAATTCCCGTACCTGTATCGCCGATGGTGCTTTTGAGTCCGCCCACGTCGGTGACAATCATAGGTACTTCAAAGTGATATGAAATTGAACTGATGCCGCTCTGGGTGGCGCTTCTGTAAGGAAGTACTGCCACGTCGGCGGCACAGAAATATTTCTTGACTTCCGAATCCCTTATGTAAAGAGGGAAGGTCTTGATTCTCTGGCTGACTCCGCTCTCGTCAATCTGCTTCTGGTAAGGCTCGAATGAACCGTATGGTTCTCCGGCAATTATGAGCTGATAGTCCTCAGGGAGCTTCTTGAAGGCGTCAATGAGGATGTCCAGACCCTTGTATTTGCGGATGAGTCCGAAGAAGAGGATGTTTTTCTTTCCGCTTTCAAGACCGAGGAGCTTTTCAGCCTCCTGTCTTGGAAGTTTCTCTCCGAAATGTGAGTAGAGAGGGTGGGGAAGGATGGTGTATTTTGCATCCGGTCTGATGTCCAGAAGGTCGTTCTTCACTTCCTCGCACATTGCTATGCAGCCGCTTGACTTGGAAAGGAAGTACTTGGTAAGCGGCCGGTCGAAGAATCTCTGCTCGTGAGGGATGACGTTGTCGAGGATGGGGATGACCTTGCACCCCTTCTTCATCCTGCCTGCCACGTATCCGAGTGACGGAGCAAACCAGGACATCCAGTATTTCATGATAAGGATGTCAGGGTCGAACGCGCGGATTGCCCTTGCGGTCTTCTCCCACGTAAACGGATTGACCGTGTCCAGAAGAGCTGTTGACTCTACGGGCACGGCCTCATCGTCGTCTGTTACATATTGCGTCTTGCCGGGAAAGAGGATGTCCGGGTATTGTCTGGTAAAGGTATAAGCCTTTACGACGTTGCCTTTTCCCAGTTCGCCCAGAAGGCTTGCGTTAAACTGGGAGATGCCTCCTCTTAAGGGGTAGAAGCTTGACAGTATTGCTATTTTCAATTATTTCTCTGATTTCTTGGTTGCAACGTATTCTGCGTTGAGTCCCTTGAGGATCTCGTCAGTTACGTCGAGGAGTGAGTCTCCTGCCGCAACAGGTGAAGGAAGGATGTCTCCCTGGTTAGAGATGATCATGGCATAACCCTTCTCTGCACGGAACTTGTCGAGGAAGGTCTTGATTGCATCTCCGATCTGGTTGAGCATAACCTGCTGCTCTTCGGCAACTTCCTGCTGCTTTGAGTTGTAGTAGTTCTGGAACTCGCTCTGACGCTGCTGGAGCTGCTGGCTCTGAACCTCTGCAACTGAACGGGTGAGAAGGCCTTTGTCAATCTTCTGCTGGAAGGTGTTGGCATCGTTCTGAAGCTTGGTTCCTCTGCGGTTGATCTCGTCAGAAATGCCCTGTACCTTTGTTTCAACAACGGAACGGAGGTCGTTGGCCATGTCATACTCGCTGAGTACGCGGTCAAGGTTGAAATATACAATCGCGCCCTTTGGTGCTGATGCCTCGGTTGCGCTATCTCCTTCTGCTGTTGGGTTTTCTGCGTTTTTACAACCGGTGAGTCCGAGTGTGAGGACAGCCGCGAGGGCTGCGATGCTGAGATTCAGTGTTTTCATTTTATTATTTGGTATAATTTGAATAATTACGTTGGTGTATCCCGACAAAAATAACTAAAAAATCTTAATCTTGGACAGATATGCCTTTACAGTTTTGTCAAGGCCCATATAAAGCGCGTCGCTTATAAGGGCGTGTCCGATGGAAACCTCGTCCGTCCATGGAATTGTCTGGATGAAGTATTCAAGGTTCTCAAGGCTGAGGTCGTGGCCTGCGTTGAGGCCGAGGCCCAGTTCCTTTGCCTTTTTTGCTGTCTCAAGGTATGGTGCGATGGCTTTTTCCCTGTCCTTGGAATAGTCCTCGGCATAGGCGGCGGTGTACAGTTCCACCCTGTCGGCTCCGCAAAGGGCGGCTCCTTCGGCCATCTTCGGGTCCGGGTCTATAAAGATGGACACCCTGATGCCAAATTTATGGAAAAGGTTAACCTTCTCGGTGAGGAACTCCCTGTTTGCAACCGTGTCCCAGCCTGCGTTTGACGTTATTGCGTCGTGGGCGTCCGGAACAAGGGTTACCTGGTCCGGCTTTACCTCGCATACGAGGTCTGTGAATGACGGGATAGGATTTCCTTCTATGTTGAATTCTGTCCTGATTAACTTCTTGAGAGCCCTGACGTCAGAATATCTGATATGCCTTTCATCAGGACGTGGATGAACGGTGATTCCTTCCGCTCCGAATCCTTCAATGTCAACAGCCGCTTTTTCTACATCGGGAACATTCCCGCCGCGCGCGTTGCGGATTGTAGCGATCTTGTTGATGTTTACACTTAATTTTGTCATATTCCTTCTTTAATCTATCAAGACAAAAATATACAATCTTGCCCAATAATTGTAAATAATGTTTTAATTTTGACGCTCTTAAGCGTCATTAATACAATGAAGGCAGCAGTTTACGTAAAATTCGACAAGCACAGGGCGGATCCCCGCTTCTCAAAGATGCTGGAAAGCCTTTCTGAGAAGGGTATAGAGCACTATGACATCTATACCAGGGCCGATATTCAGATGGATACCGACGTGGTACTCAGCGTGGGTGGAGACGGTACTTTCCTCTCTGCCGCAAAACGTGTGGGAGATACGGGCATCCCTGTACTTGGAGTCAACCTCGGTCATCTTGGATTCCTTTCCGAGAACAGCCCTGAGGATATAGCTGATGCCCTTGTTTCGGGCTCTTATGTCACAGAGGACAGGGCGTTGCTTGAAACTCGCGTTTCTGGCAGCGGCGCATCTCAGATGGGTGACTTCTATCCATACTCGCTGAATGAGGTTTCGGTCCACAGGGTCGGGGCGGCTATGCTCGGCGTTGACGTGACCGTCGACGGCGATCCGATTCCGACGTACTGGGCTGACGGACTGCTGATTGCAACCAGTTCGGGTTCTACGGCATATTC
>CADBMK010000103.1 GCA_902795785.1 uncultured Bacteroidia bacterium
ACACACGCCAATAAACTCAATATCGGAGGAGTCGTAGGAATGACAAGCCTTAAGATTACTGTGAAGGATAATGAGAATCAGGCTTCAGTTACAGCTGTTAACAATGCTTCCGGCGTAGTATTCGCCGGAGGTGTCATCGGTGCATTCTTCAAGGGCGAAGGCCTCGAAGCCGAGGGCAACATCAACAGCGGTAACGTCACCCTTAAGGGCAACTCCTCTTCGGATGCCCTCGGTGGAGTGATAGGCAGCTCTTCAGTTGCCACCAACTCTATCCATGGCAATATTTCAAATGCAACACTTTCATGTACCAACGCTGCCCTCACCGGTGCCGTAGTCGGTTCCAATATCGGTGAAGTAAAGGACAACAAGGCGGCTGGTATCATCAATGGTACCGTTATCACAGCTGAGAATGTAGCAGCTCTCGCCAGTGGTTCCGGTAGTAGCGTCGCAGCAGTGAATACCACACTTGCTGATTAATCAACAACCATATTATGGCAGGTCCCGATGGTTGTGAAATCGTCGGGACTTTTTTTTATCTGCCGCATTGTTTAACTTTGGTCGCCAAACCTATTAGTAACTACTAGAATAATTATATCAATACAATGATTTCTAAAGAGTATCTTGATAAGTGCCTCGCGCTTGCAACCGACACGAAGGTATTTGAAATGGGCTCTGACATCCTTGGCAGAGTCCCGGAAGTTTTTTCTCAACAGTTCCCTGGAAAAGGAGCGATAGTAATTGCCGATAAGAACACATGGAAAGTGGCCGGCGAGACTGTTGCTGATGCCTTGATTAAGGCTGGAATCCAGACTGACACCTTCATCATTCCAAAGGACAAGTTCCACGCAGAGTGGGAGTTCGTTGAAATGGTGGAATCTGAGATCAAGTCTTCAGGCAAGATTGCCGTTGCTGTCGGATCCGGAGTCATAAATGACCTGTGCAAGCTTGCGTCCCACCATCTTAAGCAGAGCTACGTCTGCGTTCCTACCGCGGCTTCAGTTGACGGTTATTCTTCATTCGGGGCATCAATCACCTTCGAGGGCCTCAAGCAGACTTTCGAGTGCCCCGCTCCGGTGGCAATCGTTGCCGATGCCAAAGTGATAGCAAACGCTCCTAAATGGATGACTGCCGCCGGCTATGCCGACCTCGCAGCCAAGATTCCTTGCGGCGCCGAGTGGATGATTGCCGACCTTTTCGGTACCGAGCCTATCATCCCTGATGCATGGCATGTCCTTCAGGATGTTATCAATGATATCCTTGGCAAGCCTGAGGCTGTGGCAGCCGGAGATCCTGAGGCAGTAGGAGACCTTTTTGCCGGCCTTATCCTCAGCGGAATTGCAATGCAGATTGCGCGCTCAAGCCGTCCTGCTTCCTGCACGGACCATCTCTTCAGCCATTATCTCGATATGACAGGACACCGTTTCAAGGGAGAACTCCAGAGCCACGGATTCCAGGTCGCAATAGGTACGCTCACCATGTGCGCCTTCTTTGACGAGTTCCTCAAATTTGATCTTACAAAGATTGATGTGGATGCCTGCGTCAATGCCTGGCCTTCTCTTGAAGAGGAAGTCGACCGTGCACACGAAATCTTCAAGCATTTCGTCAATACGGAACTCGGAGCCAATGAGATCAGGAAGAAATACGCGGACAAGGAGGGTGTACGCCGTCAGCTTACCCTCGTGAAGGAGAACTGGCCTGCCCTTAAGGAGAAATACCGTGCTCAGGTATGGCCTTTCGAGAAGATGCGCAAGGCCTTCGCCACAGTAGGCGCTCCTGTTGAGCCGATGGATATCGGTATCACCCGCGATCAGCTTCTTGCAATCGTTCCTTTCACGCAGCTCATGCGTTACCGCATCAACCTCCTGGACCTTTCCAAGAGAGCCCGCATCTACGATGAGCTCGTAGCCGCCGTCTTTACCAACGGTGGTGCCTGGGATATCCTCAATCAGTAATCAAAAGTCCTTTATAGCTATAATTTCCCTCGATATTTGGATACTTTTCTGCTATTATTGGGGGTCTGTGGCGTTATTTGTACATAATAGTCGACATTTTGGATAGTCAAAATGTCCCCATAATGGCTAAATTGCAACCGTAATTGTTGCATGCCACTTATATGGAAATTATAGAGCTAAAACCGCGGGTCGGTGATGATGTTTTACGTTCATTTGATGACGGACTCATCATCACCGACCATTTTGTAGGTGTACCTGCCGGTCGGGTTCAACCGATGGATTACGGCATTATCCTTATATGTGTCTCGGGAAAGGCTCAGTTTGAATACGATGGAAAGACTGTTCATCTGAATCCCAACGACCTGTTCCTCTTCTTCGCCAGGTCCGTTATGGAGAACTTTATGTCATCCCCTGATTTCAACTGCCGGGAGATGTGGTTTTCCCGTGGAGAGATGTGGGATATGAATATGTACGGAAAGAACAGCCTCTCAGACCTGGTTACTCTTAAGCAGAGTCCCAAGGTAACGCTCACCGAGGCTGAGTACGCAAAGTTCGACGTTTATTTTCAGCTACTCTGCCAGGATCTCCGTGACTATCAGCAGGAGGAGAACCAGTCTATTATCCACTCCCTTTTCAGTACTGTCATTCTGGAAGTCCTGGCCGTAATGAGGCAGAATCATACGGGGGGGCTCGATGACGGGGACGATAACTCCGTAAAACTCCACGGCAAAATGCTGGCAGACAAGTTTGTGAAAATGGCCGAGCAGAGTGATGGTCGGCTCCGCAAGGTCGATGACTATGCGCAGGCATTGAACGTCACGCCAAAGTATCTTTCCAAGCTTGTTCATAGAACCATGGGCCGCAAGCCCAGTGTTATCATTGCATTCTTTACGCTTAAAGCAATTGAGAACCGTTTACGCTTTACGGACAAGACAATGCAGCAGATTGCCGATGAACTGCATTTTTCCACTGCCTCATCCTTCGGCAAGTTTGTCAGGGACCACACCGGCATGACTCCGCTGGAATTCCGTAAGAAGTATCAGAAGAAATAATATAGACATATGAGACACATACATTGCCGCGCCGTTCTGCTGGCGGCTCTCTCCGTCACTCTGGCGGTCACATCCTGTTCCAATATGCTCAATTCTCTGAGCGAATCCATCAATTCCGCAAATGAGAAGTTGGCAAACGGAAACGTGACGGCCTACAGGTCAAATCAAACCCCTGTTTCACGTCCTGCAAAGGCTCCGGTTTCAAGGCCGACCTATATGTCATCTACGTCCCGTACCTCCACTCCGGCCCATACAACTACTCCAGTCCATACTCCGGCCCCGGCACCAAAACACGTAGCGTCTTATGAATTTGTAGGGACTCCTTATACTGTGCTCCCGGCCGGAACCGACGGGTCTGCCGGCAGGAGTGCAACTTATGTCCTCTTCGGTGACTGGCCGCAGACCATCAAGGCCGCAGGCGTTACCGTTGATGAGTCCAGACATACAGTTGTCGGTGCCCACACCTATTATTTAGGCAGCGACGGCGCCTGGTACATCAAGATCATGGAAGACAAAGCCGGCGGTCACGAGGGACAATTGGGTTTCCGTTACAGTGACGGAACCAAGGTCCAGAACAAATACAAGAAATCCTTCCGCTACTTCAAGGTTGAGCCTATCAAGTGGCGTATCGTTACCAATAACTACAACGGCAGCGGTAAAAAACTCCTGTTGGCCGAAGTTGCCCTCACCAATGAAAGGTTCTGTGATACCTGGGGTGACTATGCAGTGTTCGAGCACGTTGATGGCAACATGTATTCTTTTACCCTGGATGTTACCCTTCGCAAACTGTCTGACGGCACCCTCATTCAGCACAATAACTATGAGCACAGCCGCCTTCGCGCCTTCCTGAATGGCATCGCCTATGTTCAGGGTGATGAGAACATTTACCTCAAGGGAACTAAAACCCCAATGAGGACAAATGATGAGTTTGTCGGCCGCGGTTTCCTTCAGACTGCTTTCTCTCCGGCAATGCAGAGTAAGATTGCCGTCACCACGATTGACAACAGCCGTAAGAATTCCGGTCTGGAACTTATTCAGGAATCGACTGCCCTTGACCGCAGCATTTACGACGGTACCCTTTACTACGAATCCGGTGAGCAGCACAAGCGTGTTTATTTCCCTAAGTTTAGCGTGAAAGATACAAAGGACAAGGTTTTCGTGCTCAGTCCAAAGGAGGTTGTCCGCAAGGACTATGGTTTCATCCCAACCCCTCCTAAGGTGACCCCGGACAATATGATGGATTATTATCGTGCCGGCAAGACCTGGACCACCTCTGATACTGAAACCACCTATAAGGCTCTGGCCCGTCCTATGACGGATTTCTCCCGCGGACACGGTGTGGCGCATTTCTCCGACGAGGTTGTCACCACCTGGTGGTTGCGCACTCCGGTGCTTCCTCCTTATTTCCACAGACTCTCCGTTCATCGTGAAGACCAGCAGGCTGCGGCCGTTACGGACATTTTCACTCCTGGCGCCCAGACCGTAAATGACTTTTCCGTAGGAGTTGTCCCGGCAATCTGTGTCTATTAAACCAACGTTATATGAAACGAATCTTTACACTCAGCCTCTTTATTGCAATCCTGTCCAGTCCTTATGTGTCAGGACAGAATGTGAAGACTTTCTTTGTTCCGGAAGGTCAGCGTAACACTGCCCAGAAACTGGGCGGCTACTCTGAACTTGAATATTTGTGGAACGAGCCTTCTATGAATTTCAACAAGAAAGACGGAAAGGCTCTCATTGAAGAATGTACCTATACCAGTTATGACGAGGCTTTTAAGAATCTGCCTGGGATTCCTGACATTTCCGAGATTGATTCCAGGGAGAAACTCTCGCAGTGGCTTAATAAGGTCCGTGCCTGCGATTGGGCTGTTACCTCACACGAGCCGAGGGAGGATGTCAAGGCTGCCAAGAAGCGTCTGGCCGATGCAATGATGGAAAATGCCAAGCGCGCTGCAAAGGGACTGCCTTATGACACTGAACTTCATTTCGACCCTAAGGCAAAGCAGTATGATGCTGTTATGAAAAAGATGGGGGTATATTATATTCCTGCAACAAAGGAGGAGCAAAACCGTGTTTCCCCATTCTCCCAGAGTGATCCGGGTTATAAGGACTTCATCCTGAGCTGCGGCATGGTTGGTTACAAGCCTATATTCAATGAGTTTGCACCGCTGCGCAAGCAGATGTGCCATGAATGGTTTGCCTCATCCGCCTGCAAGAAGGTTGCGGCAATAGATACTCCGCTTGTGGAGCGTGCTCAGGCGGAAGGCGTAAAAAGGGCTCCGGACTGGTTTATTGAAGGACGTAAGGCTGAGCAGGAACTTGTGATGGCATACAACCAGCAGATTCTAAAGCGCTGGATTCAGAAGGTGAAGCCTCATCTTGAGAAAGAGAAAGCCATCATCCCTAAGATGATTGCATATCTTCGGGAACTGGAAACCGTCCGCGGTAATGACGAGATGACCAATGAGTATGTGGCCGCCCAGCTGCAGGGCGATTCCTATGTGCAGATGTTCTTTCACCGCTACTTGGCCTGGTTGGAATTCATAGGCTGTGCGCCTCTGGTCCAGACTCCATCTACACTCGAAGGTCAGAAGTTTAAACTGTAATAAAATGTTGGTACATCGTGAATCAGGAGAACACAATTAAAAGTATGATCCCGCCCCGGGTTTTCGAGCTCATTCCGCCAAGTGTCAGGGATGAATGGGCAAGCTGTATAGTAGAGCGTTTCAAGGAGAATAACCGCGCCCTGTATTCTGCGATGGGGCATTGGGTGTTTATCCCGGAAGAAGAAATGGACGATCTGATGAACAAGATTCTCTGCGCTGCAGAGCAGGTCCATCAGGATGTCCAGGCTCAGGCACAGGCACAGATCTGAGTGTGCCGTCAGATTTCTCCTCGGAGGTTGGTCTGAAGAGCCTGCTTGACGGCATTGTTATCGGAGGTTTTGCCCATCAGGAAGAAGAGTTTTCCAAGGGCGGCCTCCGTTGTCATATCGCCTCCGCTTATTACGCCCTCGTTGGCAAGGGCCTTGCCAGTGGCGTAGAGATTCATATTGACCTCTCCTGAGAGGCACTGGGTGACATTGATGATTATCTTGTTGTCCTTGGATACTGCCTCGTGGACAATTGATACGAACCAGTCCTTTGATATTGCATTGCCGGAACCGTAGGTCTCAATGATCACGGCACGTGTCTCCGGGCCGCAGAGGATGTTGCGGACAACCTGCGGAGTGATTCCTGGGTGAATCTTCAGGATTGATACGCGTGTATCAAGGTCAGTATGGATTGAGAACGGAGCATCCGGCTCCGGCCTGCGTATTACTGAGGTGTTGTATTTGATGTCTATGCCGGCTTCCGCAAGCGGGAGGCAGTTCGGAGAACGGAATGCATCGAATGCCACGGAGTTGACCTTTGTGCTTCGGTTTCCTCTGAACAGCTGTGAGTTGAAGTATATCGCCACTTCCGGCACCCTGGCCCTGCCTTTCTTGTCCTTTGCCGATGCAATTTCTATTGCCGATACCAGATTCTCCCTGCCGTCCGTGCGTGTCCGTCCAATCGGCAGCTGACTTCCCGTGAAGATGACAGGCTTGGCAAGATTCTCCAGCATGAAGCTCAGTGCCGAAGCCGAGTATGCCATTGTATCGGTTCCGTGCAGGATGACGAATCCGTCGTACAAATCGTATTTCTCCTTGATGAGTATTGCCAGTTTCTGCCACAGGCCCGGCTCAACGTCTGATGAGTCGATAAGCGGATCAAAGGTATATGAATCAATCTTGCAGGCAAATCTGCTGAGTTCCGGCACCTCGTTGATAATGCCGCTGAAGTCAAACGGAACAAGACCGGAGCGTTCGCTCTCCTCTTTCATTCCGATGGTTCCACCTGTGTATATAAGCAATATTGACGATCTCATAGTTCTGGTATATCAAACCAAATATACTAATAAATACTTGAAATCATCATTCTCGTCATTCCCCTTTCTGGGACACTGAGAGGCCTCTCCCTGAGAATGACTTCGTCCCCAGACGGGGGGCATTCCCGCCTCCTGCCCTCTGCTGCCCTCCTGACCAATTAATCTGAGAATGATGATTTCAATAATGTAGCCTGCTGGCAATGAATTCGAATAAAAATGTTACCTTGTTATATATTTGTAAATAGACTATGAAAGCACCCTTTCAGTTCAAAATAACCGGCACAATTCTTAATCTAATTCATAAAATATTACTTCTATCATTATTTGCGGTATTATCTTCAGTTACTTGTTTCGGAAATGCGCCTTGGAACAAGTATCATGAGTCCCCGTTCTATCGTAATTTTGATGGTCAGGATATTGTTCTGAAAGATATGCCCACCCTGCCATTAGAGCTATCGAATCAAATAGACGTAAGTGCCGTCCAGTCCTATTCTCCGTTGTCTGTGTCTGCTTCTGTCATCTTGGATTCATTATTAAGAGTTTGTTTTGAGAATCATCCTCCGAAGTCTTCAATAGGAAACGTCTCCCCGGAAAATAGCCTCCTTAATAATCATTATAATCTTTGGGATACGCGCTTGGATATATGCGTGGGCGTAGAGAGCTATCTTGTGTACACGACACGTTTTGATTATAGGCCGAGACTGTTTCTTCTTAATGTGGTCGAAAAATGCCTTCGGTCTATCATGTTGGTATCGTTTGATGAATCGAATAATGGGGATGCCGATTTGACGGCAGAGTATTATAACGGCCGTATTGAATTGTTTGAGAATGGGTACTTCTCAATGTGTAATCATATTAGGTATGTTTCCAGTCAAAGAAGTCATCTTAAGACGTTTTCCTTGAATGAACGTGGTTTATTATCGGAGGTTTACAGCTCTGGCTTGTTTTATTCTCGGTCAAGTAATTCGAAGCAACATATAACCAACCAACATTCAAATGCGTTAATATTTGCAAACTATGTTAAGGACGACATAATTCTTTCGAATTTACCGGAGTGTCCCGTTAGTAATGAGAGCACAGTTGACATTAAACAAGTTACTTCTACCCCGATGACTTCGTTTACTCCAGAAGAGGCGGCCACAATTGGTCCTGCGTTGTGCAAAGATAATTGGGCTGAAAATGATTATTATTGGCTAAATCAGGTGCGATGTAGAGATGAGGTTACTTCATATCTAGTGCTGACTGTTGGGTTTGGATTATATAATGGTGCAAGGGTATTTATGGTAAATGTGAGGGATAAGCGAGTAATGTCAGTTGCTCATGTTTCGTCAATTGATGGCTATAATCCATTCCATCCAACGCCATATATTCATTCACTTATAAACAAAGGTAGTATTACAATTCACAGTGATTATGGAGAAATGGCGCTATCTCCGATGAAGGTGGTCCGTGATGGTATCATTGAAGAAGATGACGTTATCATAGA
>CADBMK010000104.1 GCA_902795785.1 uncultured Bacteroidia bacterium
GATTATGCGTTCCAGGTCAGCGGCAAGGGATGTGTTGTAACCGCTGGAAAGATATACAACATTTCCGGAGCTCTCGCATACGGCAATGACCGGAAGCCGGTGCGGTTCCGGCATTGTGGCCAAAACTCCTATGTCCGTGCCCATTATGGCATTCTTAAGGCCTGTCGGACGGGTCTTGCCCAGGATTATGGCAGGACGTCCCCAGGCGTTCAGAAGACCGGCTGAAGCTTCAAGTTCGGTTTTGGCATGACTTGTAGGCTCGTCAATGTCTCCCATGACAGCCACAAGGAAATAACCCCGGTCCGCAGCGGAAAGCAGGCTTTGAGGGGCGTCTTTGTTATCGGCCAGAAATTGGGCTTCAGTGTCAATATGTCCTATAACGGATGGCCTGTAGCCTATATTCCGGACTATAGGAACCAGATCACGATTTTCTCCGCCCTTTACATTGAAGAATTCCAGACGTGCAAGGACGGATCCGTCGCTCAGACGCCTGCCGGTTGTCAGCATGTAGTATCCCTCATCCACGGACATTACTTCCGGAAGACCGCTTTCGTAATCCAGAAGCGATGTCCCGGCAGGGGAGAAACGGGTAAGGGTATAATCCTTGAAATACTTATCTGATACCGGCTTCAGACTTGCCTTTGGAGAGGTGCTTTCAATGCTTCCTGTTACGGGGTCATATAAGGCATCCATGCCAAGGGTGCGGCAAAGCGCCACATAGAAAATCTTAAAACCCAGGGAATCGGCAACCCGATGGCGCCATACGGCAACGGGAGACGTCCGCAGATTCTGAGGATTGCGCCCGTTTCTGATACGGATGTTCTTCCGGCACCAGTCCATGACATCTGCCCTGCTTTTCAAAGCGTCCAGTTGGGCGGATGAGAGGATTTCTTTACGATATGGGCGCAAATGTTCCAGTTCTACCCTCTGGCTTCCTGTTCCAAGAAGGGCATCTTCCAGAACATCATATTTTATGTCTGCAAGGTCCTTGGGTGACAGCTGGCCGATGATCTGGCCGGCTTTGTGGGGATGTTCATCCCTGAACCGCTCCAGCGCGTGGTTCACATGATCATGTGAGGCGCGTATTTTGTCTTCCAGGGCAAGCCTCCTGGCGTTTTCTGCCAATTGTACGTCGGAAACGGAAGGACCGATCGGGGTCTCATGTGGAGGTACGATATCAAGAGAGTCCACGAAGGTTTCTCCAAAGGTGTGGTCCAGCTCCAGCGTGAGCCGTTCTCCCGAGGCAACGCCGTAGCCGAAACGGCGGCCATTCCAGGCCAGGACAAACATATCGCCCAATCCGGTATCCAGGGACGCCTGGCCTTTGGAATCTGCCTTGTATGTGACTACGTTGTAGAATTCGGCGTAATTATAGATGCGGAAACTGATTGACGCCCCGGCTGCCGGCTTCCCGTCTTCCAGCACGGTGACGCAGGTGCGTCTGGCTGGCACATATCCGCGCAGGACATTTATTTCAGTATAGCATGGCGTTCTTTGGATAACATCTTCAGGACCGTTATAATCTCCGTACACTTTTGTATGAAGTATCATGGCGCGGGAGGCGGAGCCGTTGAACCATCCTTTGTCCAGCGTGGGTTCTGGCTCGCATGCACCCATGAAATGCCAGCCGTCTCCGGTCCAAACTTCAACCCAGGCGTGATTGTCGTCAGTATGGGCCCAGCGTGGCGTATACACCTGGCGCGCCGGGATTCCGGCAGCTCTCAGCGCTGCAACCGCCAGTACGGATTCTTCTCCGCATCGCCCCGCACCTCTTAGCATGATGTCGGTGGGGGAGCCGGTGCGTCCGTCGGATGGCTGATATGTTGCCTGCTCGTAGCACCAGTGATTGATTTCAAGAGCCGCATCGGCCAGGTTCATGCCTCTGACTCTGGCGCAGAGGGTGTCTGAATACTTGAGCCGGAAGTCATCCAGCGTTTCATTATTAACGCGAAGGGGGAGTACGAAGTGGAGGAATTCCCTTTCCGGAATGTTCCAGCTCATAAGGCTGCGCGTTTCGAGCGTTCTGGCTACATTCTCTTCCCAATAAGACCGGTCATACTGAATTGAGTCCGGTAGAGGCATGTAACTGTACAGCCAGTCTACATATTGCTTCTGTGTATTCCTGCAGGAAACCAGAGCAAACGCCGAGGTGATTATGAGAAGAGAAATGCGCTTCATGTTTCTAATAGTTTTCCTAAAATGTCCACAGCCCGTGTAATATCTTCCTCAAACCTTTTATGGTCACGCAGGAAGTCCGGCCGTCCGTCTGATATGGTCTCGAAAAGATCCGGGCTCATATCATCGACATAATTGCCTATGGTATATTCTATATCATCTTTTTGCCAGCCTAGTCCGGAATGAATATAGACGTTCCGCTTCTGGTGCAGGAAACTGTATGCTATCTCTATACTGTCTCTTGTTATCATTCTATTCTTTAGGAATGCTCAATCGTTTCAATATACTCATTTTTCTATTCATTGACAATGAGAAGGATAATGTCTATATTTGTTTAATATGAAAAAGCGATATATTTCCGTTTCCGTTATGTGCTCCGACCTCATGAATTTCGGGGCAGACATTGACACTTTGAAGCGCTACGGAGTAGATATGCTCCATGTAGACGTTATGGACGCTCATTTTGTTCCCAACCTAACCTTCGGTCCCGACTTCATCAAGGCTATGCATGCCCGGACAGATCTTCCGCTGGACATACATCTTATGGTTACGGATCCCGAGTTGATTATGGAACGTTTCGAACTGCGCTCAGGCGATATCCTTAGCGTTCATGTAGAACTGAACCGCAGCTTTACGGAGCTAAGCGCCAGGGTGCATGATGCAGGCTGCCGCTTCGGACTTGTCGTTAATCCTGATACACCCGTGGAGTCTTTGGAACCGCATATTGGTCTGTTCGATACCGTGACACTTATGCTGGTCTATCCGGGATACGCCGGCGCCAAGCTGGTGGATGGCATTCTTGACAAGGTGCGCGTAATGCGTGAGTGGCTTGATTCCAAGGGCTTGCAGGACGTTATGATAAGCGTTGACGGAAGCGTGAGCGCCGAGAGGGCGGAACTGATGGCCGGTATGGGCGCGCAAATCTTCGTCGGCGGTACAGCAGGAATCTACCGCAAGGGCATGGAACTTAAAGATACCATTCCCGCTTTCAGGCAGGCAATATCAAAATAATAACCACACAGGAGAATAACCACATATGGAATCTAAAACTAAGTCCTTGAAATACTGGCAATGGCGCACCATCATTGTCACGATGATTGGCTACGCCATGTTCTATCTTGTACGTAAGAATTTCTCGTTTTCCATGCCAGGCCTGGGCGCCGAGTTCGGGATAACCAAGACCCAACTGGGAGTATTCCTTACCATTCATGGAGTTATTTATGGCCTTTCCCGCTACGTGGTGGGCATCATAACAGACAGAAACAGTGCGCATAAGGTGATGTCACTTGGACTGATGCTTTGCGCTGTGGTGAATATTCTGTTCGGAACCAGTGACGTGGTTGCCGGATGGGTGGTCGGCATCGCAGGCAAGGCGGGCGACGCCGCAGCCATCGCTACCGTGCTGGTATATGTGATGGGCGTTCTCTGGATGGTTAACGGTTTCCTTCAAGGTATGGGAGTGCCTCCGTGCACCAAGACGATTACCCAGTGGATACACCCAAATGAACTCGCTACCAAGATGAGTATCTGGAACATGTCCCATTCCATCGGAGCCGGCCTTGCAATGGCTCTCTGCGGTTGGTTCGTCATGCCGCATCTTGGAGTTGACATGAGCTTGGACCCGGAGATAATAGCCAATATCACAGCTAACCTCAATTTGGATACGACCAATCCGGACAATGTGCAGAAGATAAATGCTTTTGCGGCTCATTTCGGAGCTTGGAGGTGGTGCTTCCTGATTCCGGCCGGAGTAGCGGCCCTTGGCTCTGTATGGCTCTTTTTCACAATGAAGGATTCTCCATCGGATGTCGGTCTTCCGGAGGTGGTGGGAAAGAAGAAGGCTATCGTTACAACACCTGAAGAGGCCGCCGAGCACAAGGCATTCGTCAACAAGCATGTGTATCGCAACCGTGTTATCTGGATCCTGGCTGTGACCAACTTCTTCGTATATGTTGTACGCTTTGCCGCCCTGGACTGGGGCCCGACACTTCTCACCGAGTCCAAAGGCCTTTCTATGGCCAATGCAACCACTCTGTGCGTTGTATTTGAACTCATAGGCGGTAACCTGGGAATGCTTTTCTGGGGCTGGGCCACCGACCACCTTTTCAGTTATAAGGCTCATCATACTTGCGTGATATGTATGATTGGCGTGGCCGTCTGTATAGCTGCGTTCTGGCTGCATCCTTTAACTGCTGCCTGGTGGGTCATGCTGATTCCTTTCACCCTGTTAGGCTTCTGTATTTACGGCCCTCAGGCTCTTCTGGGAATCTGCGCCGCTCAGCACGCCACCAACAGGGCGTCTGCAACCGCCAACGGAATCCTTGGAATATTTGGCTATTTGAGCACAATCGTTTCCGGTTTTGGCTTCGGTTTTATCGCCCAGAATTATGGCTGGAATGCCGCATACGTCACCATTTTCGTGTGCGCAATTATCGGTCTTGTGACCGTTTCTACAATCTGGAGCGCCAAGGCTACCGGATATTCTGAAGAAGACCTGCATAACAAACAGTAAGCGCAATTGATTTGAGGCATGGAATATCTTTCAAAACAACGATACGACGAGATTGCAGCAGAACTGAATCATCTTATCAACGAGGTTTACCCCAAAGTGAAAGACAACCTTGCGGAAGCTCGCGCCCAGGGAGACCTGAGCGAGAATGCCGGATACCGTGAAGCACGGCGTATTCAGGGCAAGACAATAAGTCGTATCCGTTTCCTGCAGAAAGTCCTGGAACATTCACGCGTCATTGACCCGGATGTCCTTCCAAAAGACTGCGTCTGCCTTTTGAGCCGTGTAGAATTTACGAATCTCACCACAAACATGCGGATGAAATTTGAAATTGTCAGTCCCCACGAGATGAATCTTGAGGCTGGCAAGATTTCGCTTAAATCTCCCATCGGCGCAGCGCTGATGGGAAAGAAAGTAGGCGATATTGCAGAGGCTCAGGTCCCGTCCGGGACACTACGCCTGAGAATCGAAAGCATTACGCTCGACTGATGTTAACTAAGCATTCAACTATTTCCCCAGAAAAGCTGTCGGCGTGATGCCGGTCACCTTCTTGAAGAGGCGGGTGAAGTGGTGCGGAAATTCAAATCCCAA
>CADBMK010000105.1 GCA_902795785.1 uncultured Bacteroidia bacterium
ATCAACCCAACAATCTGAAAATGCCTGATTACATCAGATTTGACATAGGCTATTTCAGAAACTGGACAAGCGCTTCAGGAAAGATAAAGTATCATCTTCAGGCTGGCGTTTACAACCTTTTGAACAGGCACAACCCTTTTATGCTGATGTTTGACGATGATTCCAAGCAGTGGCAGGAGTTATCACTTATACCAATTATGCCGAACATGTCATTCAGAGTAGAGTTTTAGACTTGTAAATTAGATTAATTATCAGTATATTAGGACAGATAAGACAACACTAACCATTATCTGTCCTATGAAACGCATAGTATTCCTGTGGCTTTTACTTGCTGTTTCAGCCACATCATTCGGACAAAGCGGCCTGTCTCAGGGACAAGCCTACGTGAATCCGTCCGCCAATCCGGGGACAACTTACAAGACCTGTGACCACTGCGGTATCAGGATGGGCAACATCACATATCCGTGGCAACACGAGACATGGTGTCCTTACTACAGACCGAAGAACAGCGGAAGCGGAGGCAGCACGATTTCACTTGGGAAAAGCACCACCAATGCAATGACGGCCCTTGCAACTGCTGCTGCCGGAGAACTGATCTCGAACGCAATCACAAACTGGCTGGACCCAGGCAAGGGGGACAACAACAGATACGACAACACGAACTTTGGCGGCAAGGTCAAATTCTACACATCATCGCAGAGGGAGGACGACCACACCTGCGTAGTGCTCTCTGACCGCAGCACCGGAAAACTGGGAATATGGCATAATGCCTACGTATTCTACTCGGCCAGTCCAAACTCACCGTCACACATGCAGGTATCGGGATTCTGGGTAATCAGGCCTCAATACGACAAAATCTACATGAGTCTGTTCGACGATACCCATCCGTATGCAATCTGCGGCGCAGAATCCAGGGACAAGAAAGGCAATGAGCAGTGGAAATGGAACGT
This sequence comes from uncultured Bacteroidia bacterium, assembly GCA_902795785.1. Lineage (GTDB taxonomy): Bacteria > Bacteroidota > Bacteroidia > Bacteroidales > UBA932 > Cryptobacteroides. The sequence continues at coordinate 951 of CADBMK010000105.1, forward strand.
TTACGAATTCGGTCTGGGTTCTTACTGCAACAAAGGGCATTGTGCACTCATTTCAGAGATTGAAGGAACGGACATCCACTTCAACCTGTCAAGCAATACGGTGGCTATGGCCAATCAGGACGGCAGATGGGGCGTATGGAAGGTGGGACGCCCGCCGATGGACAAACTCAAGAAAGCCAGGCTCTGGCTCAACGAATCCGTACCGCCACAGTACGACAGCGTGACCGTCTGGAGCAACTGCGTTGACATTTGGAAGGGCGGCCGCGCAGGCATGATTGACGAGAACGGAAAAGAAATCATCCCAGCCGAGTATTATAAGATAGGCACCATCGTGGGCCCTAACCGCTGGGCATACGCGCAGAAGGAAAAGAACGGTGACTTCGGAGTCATAAACGACAGGAACCAGGTCTGCGTTCCGTTTGAATACGATGCCATAAGCGTCAACGCCGAGGGCGTGGGAGTAGGTGCCGACGGACGCTTTGGAGCGTACTTCAAAGACGGCAGCAAGACAGGCCTCATCTGGACTGAGATGCCGGTGTTCAACAAGGACGGATACATCTTCAAGGTAGAAAGCGGATACGGATACAAGGCCTTCAAGAACAATACGGAATTGAAGCCGGAATTCGAGTCCATCACCTTCGAGGAGGTGAAAGACACCAAGTATCTGGCCAATTTGGTGGCGCCGAAGGTATCGAAAAAGAAAGTCATCGCCGCCAAGAAGGGCGGACTGTGGGGCGTATACGCCATGAACGGAGACGAGGTCATCAGCCCGCTGATCGTGAAAAGGGATAGGGTCGGATACTTTATAAGCAGCCTGCCGTTCACATCTTTCCGCTACAGGTGGAAGGATAAGGCAGACGAGTTGAGTTCAACGCGTGGAGAGTTCGAAACACAGGCAGACTTCGAAGCCCGGAACACTGACCCTAAATTGAAGGAAGCGTATCTTCAGAAGGCAAGGAAGCAATTTGAACGGGAGTTCATGACAGAACGCATCCGAAAGGCCGTAAGCCAGAAGGACGGACTTTCCCTCGATTGGGGCAATTACGATATGGACAGCCAGTCATTCCCATTTGCATGCTCCGTATCTCCGATCCCTCTGTACGAAATTGCCGTTCCGCTGACAGACGCTCCGACATTCAAGGAAACAGTAAAGACGGCCAGGCCGACGGATCTTCTCAGGACAATGTCATTCTTCATCTACAAGGACTTTGTCACAGTTGCGGAGTTTACCGTGACGCTACCGTCCGGAAAGGTTTTCCACTACAGAAACCCTGGGCTTGACGATATGAAGAACCGCACAGGAGACACCATCGTTAAATACACTGATTTATATTAATAACTGATAATACGCATTGATATGAAAAAGCTTTTATTCTTGTTCGCAGCAATGCTGCTGGGGTTCCCTCTCTTAAGTCAGGAAACCGACAGTTTTATCGAAGACATGCAATACTGGAAATCGGGCAATTACGAGATAAAACTGTCCCCGAAAAATTATAAATACGCTTACTACCACGGCCATCTGGCAGGAATCCAGAATGTGGTCACCGGAAAATGGGTCCTTGAGCCCATACAGAAAAAGTCCGTCGGCAGCTGGTGGGTGCCACGCTTTGAAAAGACCGAGCCTCAGGCAAAATACACGCCGCACGAAGCCAGCGCAGGCATAAGGTTCCTGGACAACTACCACCCTGCATTCCACGGATGCGTACGTATCGACGAAGCCAGTCAGTGGGACAAAGATGCCAACTACCCTTCACGTGCGTGGTTCCTGTTCGGATTATGTGGAATATTCAAGATTGAGAACGATCAGTTGGTTCCAATCATCAGAGGCAGCAAATCTGTGGAGGATGTCTATAGAATGGGATATTACTACAGTTATTTCACACCTATCGGCAAATTCCCGCTGATTGTTGGAATATACAAGAAGAACGGGGAGAAATGCTACGATATCTTCAACGCACAGGGAAAACGTCTGTACACCGACGTGAAATCATACAAGCAGAACGAGGATAAGACTATCCTTACCCTTGTAACCGCAGAAGACCAGACGCTTCTGATTGATACTGACGGCAAGATTGAAGAGGCCGAAGAAGAATAATCCAACATATCCATTTGAGGTAAACGGACAAAAAATTATTTTTGTCCGTTTATTATTTCACTATGGCTATAGATCAGACAATAGATATCGGAAAGATTCTCGAGAAGAAAACCGGAAAGAAACTGCCGGGATTTGTCTTGAGACTTGTCAAGTCATTCATTCATCAGGACTACATAAACGGATACCTATCCAACCCCGGAGAGGGAAAGAGATTCTTTCTTGACATCATGGATTATATGCACCTGAAAGTGAATGTCAGGGGATGGGAGAACCTGAATATTGCTCCGGAAGGGACGCGATTCACCTTTGCATCAAACCATCCGCTGGGCGGAGTGGATGCAATCACCCTGCAGGGACTCCTTTGGGACCACTTTGACGAGGCTCCGGGAATTATGGCCAACGATTTCCTGATGAACCTTCCGGCCGTAGCGGAGATTGGAGTGGGTATAAACAAGACCGGAGGTCAGGCGAGGAATCTTGGAGAACAGATTAAGGGCCTTTTCCACAGCGATAAGAACGTCCTTATCTTTCCTTCCGGAAAATGTTCCAGGATGATTGACGGCCAGATTCAGGATCCGCAGTGGACCAAGACCTTTGTCAAGATGAGCGTGGAATCAGGAAGGTGGATAGTCCCGGTCCGTTTCGTTGGAGAGAACTCAAAGCGTTTCTACAGACTTGACAGACTGTTCAACCGCCTAGGCATCAGGTTCAACATTGGCATGGCGCTTCTTCCGGACGAACTATACAGGGCCAGGGGCAAGAGTTTCGAGATTATAATCGGAGCCCCTATCCCTCCGGAGCAGATCGACAGTTCAAAAACGGCGCTTGAATGGGCCAATGTGCTAAGAGATAAGGTATACAGCCTGAAATAATATTGAAATTTGAGTATATTCGCAGGATTTAATTATCTAACGAACACCATATGGAAAAGATAATCGATCCAATCGACATCGAACTTATCAAGAAAGAGCTCACCCCGGAAAGGAAACTCGGAGATACCAACAAGGGCAACAACGAACTCTATATCGTTGACTGGTTCAACGCTCCGAACACAGTAAAGGAAATCGGACGACTCAGGGAAGTATCCTACAGGGACGCCGGAGCAAGTTCAGGCAAGAGCATGGACCTGGATGAGTACGATACGATGGAGAACCCATACCAGCAGTTGATTGTATGGGACCCTGATAATCAGGCGATTATCGGCGGATACAGATTCATTCTCGGCAGCAATGTCAAGATATCTGAAGATGGCCAACCGATGATAACCTCTTCTCATCTGTATAAATTCTCGGATGATTTCATTAAGAACTACCTTCCTCACGTAATGGAACTCGGAAGGTCATTCGTAACGCCGGAATACCAGAGTTCAAAGGCCGGATCAAAGTCCATTTTCACGATGGACAACCTTTGGGACGGTATCACCTACGTTATTCTCGAGCACCCGAGCATAATGTATTTCCTTGGTAAGATGACAATCTATCCAAGTTACAACAAGACAGCAAGGAACCTCATCATACACTTCCTCAAAAAGCACTTTAATGACAAGGACGGACTCGTAAGACCTAAGAAATCCCTTAGGGTAAGCGACAATCCGGAACTTATGGACCTCATCCTCTGCGAGGACGACCTCAACAAGGACCTCCGTCTTCTGAAGGGTGCCGTTAGGAAACTCGGAACCAACATTCCTCCTCTTGTCAACTCATATATGGCGGCATCGTCATCACTCAAGATGCTAGGCTCCTGCATCAACGATGAACTGGGAGACGCCATTGAGACCGGCATCATGATCTGCTTTGAGGATATATATGACGACAAGAGAAGCCGTCACATAGAAGCCTTCATCAACAACAAGGAACTCAGGCTGGCAAAGCGTTATCCAAACACCATCCAGAGTATCAAGGACAAACTTCTTGTCAATCTCAAGAAAAGAAGACAGAGAGCGTTCCGTCATTTCAAGAAGCATCTTGGGAAAAGCAATCCGGACATCGAATTTATGTAGTCTCTATGTAATGTTCCCGAAATTTATTATATTAGAGGACATTACAAGACTGAGACTATGGATAAGATAGCATTAATCACAGGCGCAACAAGCGGAATAGGCGAAGCCATCGCCAGGCGGTTTGCCAAAGGAGGCTTCGACCTTATCATCACGGGGCGTAATGAGTCCAAGCTGAACGCTTTGAAAGAAGAATTCAGCAGAAAGGGCACGGATACCGTGGCGCTGGCATTCGACGTACAGTCAAGGGCGGAGGCCCAGAAGGCGCTCGGCACCCTCACCGGCAAGTGGGAGAACATCGACATCCTCATCAACAACGCAGGACTCGCAAGAGGTTTGGAACCGGAATATGAAGGCAACTTCGAAGACTGGGACCAGATGATCGATACCAACATCAAGGGACTGCTCACTATGACCAGGCTGGTGGTTCCCGGAATGGTCAAAAAGAATCACGGACACATAATCAACATCGGCAGCGTAGCCGGTGATGCGGCATACGCGGGCGGCAACGTTTACTGCGCTACAAAGGCTGCGGTAAAAGCCATCACGGACGGTCTTAGGATAGACCTTGCCCATACGGCCGTCAGAGTCACCAACATCAAGCCAGGACTTGTCCAGACGAATTTCAGCAAAGTTCGCTTCCACGGTGACGAGGCCAGGGCCGACAAAGTCTACGAGGGCATCAAGCCGCTCACCGGAGAAGACATCGCCGATGTGGCATTTTACGCCGCAAGCGCACCTGAACACGTTCAAATTGCAGAAGTACTCGTACTTGCCACCCATCAGGCGAGCGGATCGGTAATAGTACGGGAACATAAATAATTATCAATCACATTAAAAACTACAAAAAGAACTATGGCTAACAAATATGCCGGCACCCAGACCGAGAAAAACCTGGAGGCTGCTTTCGCAGGCGAGAGTCAGGCCAGAAACAAGTACACATACTTTGCTTCAGTGGCAAAGAAGGAAGGCTACGAGCAGATTGCAGAACTTTTCCTGAAAACTGCCGACAACGAGAAGGAACACGCAAAGCTCTGGTTCAAGGAGCTCGAGGGCATCGGAGATACCGCCGCCAATCTTGCAGAAGCGGCTGCCGGTGAGAACTACGAGTGGACAGACATGTACGAGGGTTTTGCAAAGACTGCCGAAGAAGAAGGCTTCAAGGCTCTTGCAGCCAAGTTCCGCCTCGTAGCAGCCATCGAGAAACGCCACGAGGAGCGCTATCGCGCCCTTCTGAAGAACGTCGAGACCGCACAGGTATTCGAGAAGAGTGAAGTCAAAGTATGGGAATGCCGCAACTGCGGTCATATCGTAGTGGGCACTAAGGCCCCTGAGGTATGCCCTACCTGCAACCACCCGAAGTCATACTTCGAGGTTCATATGGATAATTTCTAGAAACAGCTTTAAATCTTACCCGTTATGGCAAAGCGAAACGAAATCTACAAGTGCAATACCTGCGGACTTATCGTTGAAGTTATCGCAGAGAGCCCTGCCACCCCGGTGTGCTGCGGGCAGCCAATGAGACTCCTTAAGGAAAACGATACTGACGGAGCAAAGGAAAAGCACGTCCCGGTCATCGAGAAAACTGCTGACGGATACCGCGTATGCGTAGGCTCAGTAGAACATCCAATGACTCCGGAGCACTACATCCAGATGATTGAACTGATTACCGAGGACGGAGTTCTGCGCAAGGACCTTACACCACAGGACAAGCCGGTTGCCGAGTTCAAGACCAACTCAAAGGTTCTTTACGCCCGTGAATATTGCAATCTTCACGGACTTTGGAAGTCATAACCCGGTTAGGAATAAACTAAGGACGGAGGCCGAGAATTATCTCGGCCTTTGTTTTTATACCATACCTGTCCCAGTCAGCGCGGTTTGCAAGGATGATAAGATGAACGTCCTGCTCAGGATAATAGGCGTTCAGAGCCTTGTATCCTCCGTTGTCTCCGGTGTGATATACGCAGTGAGGCTCTATAAAAAGGCCGTAGCCATACCATGTGTCAGGCCTGTTCTGATAATCGGAATATGGGCTTCCTGACACAGTAATTTGCTTTGAGATAAGGTTGGAGATCTTTGGCAGATCCCAGCAGGCCATTTCATGGGTAGATGAATAAATGCCGCCGTCAGGCCTGGTGGCAAAGAAGGTTTCCTCGCCGAAATCGTACTCATACCAGTTCTTCTTCTCCGCCGTTGGCGAAGAGGCGGTACGCTCCTCAGGCATATCTTCAACATCGGCATACTCGTAGGCATGGGTCATCCTCGGGATAAGGTCCTGATGATTGCGGTCAAAATAGAGGGTCTGCTTCATACCACATGGGACGAATACCGAGTCACGCATATAATCCATGAATACACGCCCCGTAACCCTCTCTATCAGTTTGCCGAGAAGGACGAAAGACGGATTGAGATACTCATAGGCCGTTCCCGGCTCAAAACGGAGTTCCTTCAGGTCCTTCAGGTATTCAACAGAAAGGTCTTCGTCGCCATTAATTCTCTGTTCCTTGCTAAGGAGCCGACTCCTCAGATCCGGAATCCCGGAAGTGTGGCTTAGAAGATGCCTGACTTTAATTCCGTTCCAAACAGGATCAGTGTATTCAGGAAAGTAGTAATTGACATTTTTCTCTATGTCCACAAGCCCTTCGGAAGCCAGGTTCATGACGGCAGCGGCAGTAAAGGTCTTGGAACAGGATGCAATGTTAAAGAAGCTGTCCCCGTCAATAGGCCTTCCATCCGGAAGCGTTTCCAAACCGTATCCTTTGTCAAAGATAATCTGGTCTCCCCTCTTCACGAGGATGGCTCCACCCGGTTCTCCTTTCGGGAAGATTGAGGTAAAGAGGCTGTCCAGCGCCTTCTGTTCTGTAGTCATAGCCGGGGTCTGATTGCACGAAATACTGCAGAGGCCAAGCATCAGGGCACCTGCTGCGAGAAAAAATGTACTTTTCATAAGCATAAATCTAAGACATTTTTGGCACATTTCGTAAATTTGAAGTCTATGACTAAGCTTCATAACAAGATTAACTGGAAATTTCTCGGGCTATACAGCCTCACCATACTGAATCTCCTGCTCATGCACTACTCCTTTGAGTGGAATGCGGGGCTGGAGTCGTATGACAAATGCCGTTACATCAGCAACCTGTGGGCTTGTTTTGTGGATGCAACGCTATTCTATCTGATATTCTACCTTGTTACATTCAAAAAGGTAAAGCTAAGCCTTATCCTCACATTCGCGCTGACATTCGTACTGGCAGTTGCAAACTCAATCTATGCGGCTTATTGGAACAATTACCTTCCAATCAACGGCTTTACAAGTCTCGGCAACCTCGGCGACAGCGATACCATTCTGGGCATTTTCTCTGGGCTTAAATGGAACGACCTGTTTTTTCTTCTCCCCGTTGCCCTTTTCATACCGGCCGTCAGGAAATGGGACAGGAAAAGCATCTCCAAAAACAGTTTCAAGAGCCTGGTCCTGATCCCTGCAGCCATTCTCACCTGCATGGTTCTCTGGTTCCCTGTACACAGGAGTCTCGGAAAGCATTTCTACAGTTTCCATGACGACGTGATTGACCTCGTACCTTACAAAAGCGGGCTTTACCAGCTCAAACCAAGGATATACACCTTCAAGATGGGGTTCGCCAGGAGGTTCTTCTACAATCTGGACGAGATAATCAGCAAACCCATCAACCTCACGGAGGAACAGGTCAATAAGATTGAAGAATACTGCTCGGACAATTCAGAGAGGGTTTCACGCACGTGGGGGACGCCGGTAAAGGACAAGAACCTCATACTTATCATCGTAGAGTCATATAACTCCGTTTCCTCTGACCTTGTAGTTGACGGCAAGGAGATTACCCCGTTCCTTAACAGGCTCAAGAAGGAAGATGGAGTGTATTTTAACCCGAACCTTAAATCCAACATAGCCCTGGGGCAGTCCTCGGACGGCCAGTTCATCTATATGACGGGGCTTCTTCCGGACCGGACAAAGATTACGATTAACGAGGCCAAGGACAGGAGTTTCAAAGCCCTGCCGCAACTTCTCAAAAAGAAAGGCAGGATCAGGGAGAGCCATATGATCATCCCTACAAATGCAGGAGTCTGGCTTCAGGACAGGATGTGCAAGGTCTACGGAATTGACACCCTCTATTCCAACCACTCACCCAAAGACCTCAACGACGGCGAGGTATTCAGCCTTGCAGCCGGGATTGACACCACCACTGCGGAGCCGTTCTTCTCCACCATCCTCACCATGACGATGCACGCGCCCTACAACCTCAAGCCCGACCTCGGGTTTGACCTTGAAGACAGCGCCCTCCCGGAAAAATACAGACACTATCTGATTGACTGTCATTATTTTGATTCACAGATTGAGAAATACATAGAAGCCCTTAAAGCTTCCGGAGTCTATGACAGGAGCGTCATAGTAATTGTAGCGGACCACGGTCTCTTTGACCAGATGGTGGACATGAAGGACAACCTGCCTCCTCAGATTCCGCTCTACATCATTAACGGAGGATTCGACCCGCAGCAGGCGTGGAAGGGCAGCTGCAACCAGCTGGACGTCTTCACCACACTGAACGACATTCTTCTTAAAGACCAGTGGGCCGGACTTGGCCATACTCTTCTGAACAATACATATACTGAATCCTTTACCGAGGATGCGGAAACAGTTTCCAGCCTTATTATCAAAGGGGATTATTTCAGACGTTTCAACTAAAGAAACCTTGGTAAAACAGTAAATGTTACTATTTTTGTAAAAAATTTAAAAACCTCATTATGAAAGTTGCAATCGTTGGCGCCAGTGGTGCCGTCGGCCAGGAATTCCTCCGCATTCTCGACGAGAGGAACTTCCCTATGGATGACCTTGTTCTTTTCGGATCCGAGCGCAGCGCGGGCCGTAAGTACACCTTCAAGGGAAAAGAATATGAAGTCAAACTTCTCCAGCACAATGACGACTTCAAAGATGTTGACATCGCATTCACATCCGCAGGCGGCGGTACATCTGCGGAGTTCGCAGAGACAATCACCAAGTACGGAGCCGTAATGATTGACAACTCCAGCCAGTTCCGTATGGATGAAGACGTTCCACTCGTCGTTCCTGAAATCAACGCCGAGGACGCCCTCAACCGTCCTAGAGGCATCATCGCCAATCCTAACTGTACAACAATCATGATGGTGGTAGTTCTCAATCCTATCGAGAAGCTCAGCCACATCAAGAAGATTCACATCTCATCATACCAGAGCGCATCTGGCGCAGGTGCTGTTGCAATGGCTGAACTCCAGCAGCAGTACAAGGAGATTCTGGAGACCGGCGAGGCAAAGACCATCGTCAAGTTCCCTCACCAGCTGGCATACAACGTCATTCCTCAGATTGACAAGATGACTCCTAACGACTATACCAAGGAGGAGATGAAGATGTTCAACGAGACCCGCAAGATTATGCACAGCGATGTCCGCACATCTGCAACCTGCGTACGCGTTTCTTCTCTCCGCTCACACTCAGAGAGCGTTTGGTTCGAGACCGAGGAGCCTGTTTCAGTAGAGCAGATCCGCAAGGCCCTCGAGGCCGCTCCTGGCGTAACTCTCGTGGACGACCCACAGAACTACGTATATCCTATGCCTCTTGACAGTGCAGGAAAGGACGATATCTTCGTAGGCCGAATCCGCAAGGATCTCGCAGACGACAACGGCAACACTCTCTGGCTCACAGGAGACCAGATTCGCAAAGGCGCAGCCCTCAACGCCGTACAGATAGCAGAATACCTCATCAAGGTCGGTAACGTTAAATAATCTGAAATCATATAACAGAAAGAAGACCGGTGGACATATCCACCGGTCTTCTTCGTTTATTAGAGACCCGAAAGGTTATTTAGTCCTGTAATACTTGAATAAGCACCAAATCTCCGACATTAACATTATTCCCAAAGTGATACATGGAGAAAGGGCACGG
>CADBMK010000106.1 GCA_902795785.1 uncultured Bacteroidia bacterium
AGTTTTGCGTATTCCAGGGCTGTCATGCTTTGGGCTGAGGCCAGTTTGTCTTTGAGCCGTTCCGGGTATTCGCGGGTGGTTGCCGCCTTGATGGAATACTCCCATTTTCCGGCTTCATGCACGAATTCCACATAACAGATATCAAGGCCGTCAAGGGACGTCCCTGACATCAGGCCGACTACTTTAAGGGTTCTTGTCATAATAATGCAATTATTTGTGCTAATTTAATAATAAGTAGTGTAAATTTGATCGCCTTGGATAGGCCCATTTAGTTATGAAAACTGCAATCATTGTAGGCGCTACTTCCGGAATAGGACGAGAAGTTGCAATTAACCTCATCCTTGAGGGGTGGAATGTCGGTTTGGCCGGACGACGAGAAGATCGTCTTAATTTGATTAGAGATGAATACGGCCATGATAAGGTTCATGTGGCAGCCCTTGATGTTACCAGTCCTGAGGCTGAAGGGGCGCTTGATGCCCTCATCGCCGAGACTGGCGCTCCGGATCTTTTTCTTCATGTAGCCGGTATTGGAAATCAGAACAAGGCTCTTGATGTGGAGAAGGAAATCTCCATAATCCGCACTAACTGTGAGGGCATGGTGCGAATGGTGGATCATTTTGTCAACTACGTCAGAAACAATAGGGAACTGTATTCAGATAGATATGCCCGTGTTGCCGTGGTGACCAGTCTTGCCGGTACCCGCGGAATGGGAACCGCACCTGCTTATTCGTCTTCCAAGTCCATGCAGAGTACGTATCTGACCGCTCTGAGCCAGCTAGTGAGAATGGAGGGTATTCCTGTAAGGTTTACGGATATCCGTCCGGGCTTCGTTGATACTGAAATCCTTAGCAGCAGCAAGAAATATCCTATGATGATGTCGGTAAAGGAGGCTGCCGATCATATTCTTAAGGGACTGGCAAAACAAAAAAGAGTCCTTATCTTCGATGGAAGATACAGACTCCTTGCCGCTTTATGGCGTCTTGTTCCTCTTTGGTTATGGGAGAGGATGGTCAGAATTACGAACTGACCCTGTGTGCATCAGTGCTTTGGTGTTGCTTTTGAACTCGCTGAAAGAGATCCCGTTAAGGTTCTTGAACTGCCTTCTGAGATAATCAGGAGTGCTGAATCCAGCTGCAATACAGAGGTCTGTGGTTGAAATGTCAGGATTCATGTTCAGTTCCTTGATGATAATGTCGTTTCGGAAGTTAGCCAACCAGTCTGAGAATGTAAGGCCTGACATCTCCTCGACAGCCTTTGCTACGTATGTCCTGTTTGTAGACACCAGCGCGGCAAGTTTCTCTCTGGAGAGTTTAGGGTCCTGGTATGCTTTTTCCTCCTCCATTACCTTGATGATCTTGTCATAGATCTCAGCCTGCTTTCCAAAAGAAATAGGTTTCTTCCTTTCATAAACTTCGGCCTCTTCGCTTAAGGCCATTTCCTCTTCCTCCTCTTTGCGCTTTTTGTCAATGAGAAGCCAAAGGCTGAAAACAACCATTATCGCCATTACTGTAAGAAGTATGGTGATGGCTTGATTTCTCTTGTTTATGTCTTCTTGGAATGGGGATATGTCCAGATATGCATCGGACATGATTCTGTGAAGTTCTCCTTTTTCTTTGTCCAGGTCTTCCGCCTGTGCTGCATCCATTCTGTCAAGGCTGTCGAGGCAGGCATTGCAAATTTGGATTGCCCTGTTGCGGGAAATAATGCTGTTAGGGGAGCCTTTAAGTATCAATCTGGCCTTATCGGCTTCAGATGATGCATATTCCTGAATCGGTGTCAGGGGTGCTGACTCGGTATCGCTGCCCGCACAACTGTAGAGCGGGAGATAAACTATCAGGGTTAATAGTTTCAAATACTTCGTCAGATTCATGGATGCAAATATATCACTTTTACAATTATTTACACGAGTCTGTGGGGTGAAATGATGTATAATTTGTATTAATATTAAATCGGCGTTTTTGGTTTTTGTTAAAATTTTTTTGATTTTTTGTTAAATTCCAAAAGCAAATTGTCGATTTTGATGTATTGTTTTGCCGATTTTGAGCGCAACTTAATTTTTGAAGGCTTATGTTTGCATCAGAAACAAAAAACAGATTTACTTTACACAGCCAATATACAGAGACATTACACTACCATTTATACTTTTCGTTAGATTCTAAAATTAGACATTAAGGTTTCGCAGTGATGCGAGACCTTTTTTTTATATTTGCATCGCTAATTTCTCAAGTAGCATAATTGATAACCAAATATACGATGAAAATTTCAAATGGTATCCTCTCCGTTGAAATCGGAGAACATGGAGCCGAACTTCTCAGTATTGAGAAAAACGGCAGGGAATATGTTTGGCAGGGTGATGCCAGGTTCTGGGGCAGGCACGCTCCAATTCTTTTCCCGACTGTAGGTAAGGTAGCTGACGGTAAATTCACCGTTGACGGTAAGGAATACAATATGGGACAGCATGGCTTTGCCCGTGACTCGGACTTTGAAATAAAAGAACGCGCCCAGTCTTATGCCGTCCTGGAACTCTCTTCCAATGAGGATACCCTTGGAAAATATCCTTTCCCTTTTATCCTGAAGGCGGAGTATTCAGTTGAATACAATTCCGTCATAATGAACTGGACCGTCACGAACCCTTCGGACAAGTCACTTTTCTGCCAGATTGGCGCCCATCCCGCTTTTCTTTACAGGGATTTTAAAGAGAACGATCCGGTCCATGGATACATTTCATGCATCGACGCTTCAGGAAAACAGGTGGACCCTGTCTGCAACTGCGGTTTAAGCGGCGGCTATGCAATCTCACGCGAGCCTGTTAATCTCGGAGAACTTCTCCCGCTTACAGCCAATACTTTCGATTCCGATGCGCTTATCATGGAAGGCGCCCAGGTTTATAAGACTATTCTTATGGATAAGGACAAGAAGCCTTATCTGTCAGTAAAGTCTGCCGCAGAAGTACTTGCATTCTGGTCTCCGGTTGGCAAGAACGCACCTTTTGTCTGCATTGAACCATGGCTTGGAAGAACGGACAAGGCTGATTTCAAGGGTGAATTCAGGGACCGTGAGTATGTTTACAGGGTCGGGGCAGGAAAGAGTCTCGTATTTACTTATGAAGTGACTATATTGGATTAATTAAAATGACAGAACGTTCAGTAAAGGATTGGATTATCGCAAGCCGTCCGTGGTCGTTTACGGCTTCGCTTATCCCCGTTATCGCAATTTCTTCTTATATCTTTTTCCAGAGCCGCCAGCTCGGCTGGGACTGCAACTGGGTCAATGCGCTGCTTGCTTTACCGATGCTCGTCTTCCTTCAGGCTGCAGGAAACCTTATCGGTGATTATTATGACCATATCAAGAAGGTTGACCTTCCGGGAAGCCTGAATCAGGTCCGCCATATCCAGAGCGGAAAATTCACTCCGAAGGAAATACTTCATTACGGATACACGATGCTTTTTTTCGCCTCCCTTCTTGGACTGGTCATACTTATGAGAAGCAGTTGGAGCGCCGCCTGGCTTGGCGTTTTAGGAGTTGCCATGGTTTATTTCTATCCATGGCTTAAGTTCCACGCCCTCGGAGACCTTGACGTTCTCTTTGGATACGCCCTGCTTCCGGCCCTTGGAGTGAGCTATGTGGTGACCGGGGTATATCATTGGGAGACCCTCCTTCTCAGTCTTCCTTTCGGCACGCTGACAGTTGCCATCCTTCACGCCAACAACACTAGGGACATCCTTAATGACCAGCGCGCAGGAATCAGGACTATGCCAATGTCTCTCGGTCCGGTGGCTTCGCAGAAGCTCTACGCCGTTGAGATAATTCTCGCATATGTGCTTGTCCTGGTTTATTTCCTGGCCGGCCTTCTTCCTGTATACGCCTTCGCAACCTATATTACCATTCCGATGGCGCTTCCTAGAATCAAGACCATGCTCAAGGCTGAGCCTCTTGCTGAGGAGCCTATAGGCAGTCTTGATCAGGCTACCGCCCAGCTTCAAATGGCGTTCGGCATATTGTTCACCCTGTCGTTCATAGTGGCGGCAATCATTCTCTGATGTTTTGAAAAAGACTGTTTTCGGAATCACTTTGGCAGCCGTTTTCTGGTTTGTCATGTTCTCGCCCTGGACATCGGGCAGCGTCAATTTCTGGGTCACTATGACTTGTGCGGGATTGACTCTCACCGCCTATGCGTTTATGTGTGACAGAAATGGTTTCGGAAAACCGTCTGATTATATCTCATCCCAGGCGCTTTTGGGCCTGGGAATGGCCGTTGTTCTCTGGGGCGTTTTCTGGGTTGGAGACAAGCTGTCCCAGCTTCTCTTCTCCTTCGCCAGGGGACAGGTCAACCTTATTTATGGCATGAAGGACGGTTCTTCTGCCATTCTCATAGCACTTGCCCTGCTTTTTGTCATAGGGCCGGCTGAGGAATTCTTCTGGAGAGGGTTCGTTCAGCGCCGTCTTATGGAAAGGTTCGGAGAGTGGGGAGGGTTTGCCCTCGCCCTCAGTGCCTATACCTTCATCCATATCTGGTCTTTCAATTTCATGCTCATCTGCGCGGCTGCAGTCTGCGGCTTCTGCTGGGGCATTGTATATAAAATTAAGCCGTCACTCCTTCCGGCTCTCGTGATTTCTCACGCGCTTTGGGATGTGGCGGCTTTTATAATATTCCCCTTTTGATTATATGTCGAGTTTGTTCTCGTCAATCTGAAGCATGGTGGTATAGTCTACGTCATCCGGAATGAGGCTTCGTCCCGGAAGGTTCGTCAACTCGATGAGGGTGTTGCAGTAAACCTTCCTGGTGGAGAATCTCTTTACAAGGTCAATGGTTGCCTTCATGGTGCCTCCGGTTGCCAGAATGTCATCGTGAATCAGGACGATGTCATCAGGAGTGAATGCATCCTGGTGAACTTCTATCGTATCCTGTCCGTATTCTTTTGCATATACTTCCTTGAATGTGGCTGCCGGAAGCTTTCCAGGTTTGCGTACGGGAATGAGTCCGGCGCCGAGCCTGTATGCCAGGGCCGAGCCTATCCAGTATCCTCGTGACTCCATGGCGGCAATCTTGGTGATGCCCTTGTCCTTGTACATTTCGTACAGGTAGTCTACGGTTTCAGCAAAGACCTTAGGATCCTTAAGAATTGTTGTTACGTCAACGAATTTGATGCCCTTGATGGGGAAATCCTTAACATAGCGCAGATGGCTGACAATATTGTCAATACTCATTTTTAAGATGTTGAATTCGATTAATATGATGCGCTAATCCATAGTAGTCCGGTATTAGCGTTCAAAGTTAAAACAAATTATTATATTTGTGATAGCCTAACCATTATTTGAAAGCATGAAGTTTAAGTATTTCATTGCGATTGTTTTCGCAGCGCTGTTTTCAATACCATCTTTTTCCAAGGTCAGAAGCGATGTTCCTGTCCTTCCTGATGCAATGCCTGGTGAGTATCATGACGGTCTGAACGAGGATGAATGGCAATTGTATTCACTGTCATTCCGCAGGCTCCGCTCGCCGCTGGCACTTCAGCTCGCCGACTCTCTGATCAGTCTCGGACAGAAGAGGAATTCCAAAAAGGCAATTATCTTCGGTTGGAAGAGGCGTCTTCAGTATTATATCAATAACAACGAGCCGGCTCTGGTGGATGAATGCCAGAAGTACAGGACACTTTGCGAGGAACTCAATTATTATGACCAGTATTACTTCTCGTATTATATCGAGGTCAGGTATCAGCTTGATTACGGAACCAGCACAGATGTTATCAGGACGCTTCAGGAAATGCGCATCAAGCTTTCCAACGGGAAGAAGGATGTTGCGGGAGAGGCTTATTATTATTTCCTGAACGGACGCAACGCCCAT
Organism: uncultured Bacteroidia bacterium; assembly: GCA_902795785.1. GTDB lineage: Bacteria > Bacteroidota > Bacteroidia > Bacteroidales > UBA932 > Cryptobacteroides. The sequence continues at coordinate 5,846 of CADBMK010000106.1, forward strand.
TACAGGACGGATTATCCTTCTGCCATCAATTCTTATCGAAAGGCTTTTGAATACAAGGACGAACGTCTTGACGATGAGTTCTATGCCGTTACTGCCGCCGATATAGCCAAATGTTATTTTGGAATGTTTGAATGTGGCAAGTCTATTGACGTGCTCAACCAGGCTTCCAAGTATAAGATGTCACCCCTCCTTCAGAAACGTATGGAGGTGCTTTACTGCCTCGACTACGGTTATTTGATAATGAAGGATGAATTCCTGCGTCATTATACGCTTCTCAAGTCCATCCAGGCCGTTTACAATAAAGAGGATGTGACCATGAT
>CADBMK010000107.1 GCA_902795785.1 uncultured Bacteroidia bacterium
CTACGCCGACGACATTGTAGTCATTCTTGATGAGTTTGTCCAGAGGTGCGACTGCAAACTCAGGAGTACCCATATATACGATTCTTGTTTTTCTGAACATTCCGATAAATTTACTTTTGATTTTTCTCCACCATATTCCGAAGCCGTCCAGGTTGAAGATGGACTCGTCACGCACGGCTTTCCACGTAAAATATGCTCCGATCACCGTCAAAACCGCCGATGCCAGGAAGGCTCCGGTGGCGGCACTTGCCGATCCTGCCTTTGCCATCTTGGCTCCTGTAGTGTCTATGACATAGTACAGGAGGAAGAAGAGGATGGATACTATGGCCGATGTGCCCAGACCGCCCTTGCGGATGAGGGAGCCGAGCGGCGCGCCGATGAAGAAGAGGACGAAGCAGGCAATTGCCTGACCGAACTTCCTCAGCACCTCAAGGCAGGACTTGCGATATCTGTCAAGGTTATATCCGGATTCCCTGGAGTATCCGTAGAGGCTGGTCGCGAAGTCTTCAGCCGTGTTTGCGGCTCTTTCGTATGCCGCTGCCTGAACAGCCTTGCTCTCCCAGGTGAGGTACTTCTCACTCTTGTAGTTCTCTATGATGTTGAGGTGCTCGGACGTGTCGAGCTGCGCCCTCTTTATGAACTTGGTGTCCGCAACAGTGAGTTTGTAACGGTAATCCTTCAGCGAATCCTCCAGATGTTTGAGGGAATCCCTCGTCTGGATGAGCTGATGGATTCTCATCGCCTTGACCTGGTCTTTGTAGCGGTCGCTGCTTCCTGTCTTCTTGAATGAGTATCCGGCAAGCGGAATCATAAGCTGCTGCCTGTCGAAGTCAATCTTCTGAAGCTGGCGGCTGGTGTCGCGCGGGCTGTATTTCTTCTCGTTTGTCTCCTGGTAGTTTATACCGTTGAAGAGTGTGAAGGTGATATAGTCCTTGTTGTCGGAGAGCTTCATCATTGCAGAGTCTGCCAGTGTCAGCTGGGTGTTTCCGTTGAGGTACTGCCCCGGCTTTCCGTTTCCTCTGTTGTGATTGTAGATCATAACGTCACGCATCATTCCGGTCTTGGAATCCTGGGCGCCGACACGGAGGATGTATCCTTCGAGTCCGTCATAGAAGGTTCCAATTGGAATCTTGATCTCGTCCTTGGTCTTGGAGATGTCTTCCCTGAGGGCGTAGATGTTCTTGTATGCCATCGGGACGAGGTTATTTGCGGTGTAGAATGCGCCGACGCTTATCAGCAGGGCCACGGCTATGAGCGGCGCCATGATTCTGCCAAGAGAGATGCCGGCCGATTTCATGGCCATCATCTCGTTATTCTCCGCCATCTGGCCGAGGGTCATCATCGATGACAGCAGCACGGCAAGAGGCAGGGCCAAAGGGAGGATGGTGCAGCATCCCCAGCCCATGAATTCAAGGATGACGCCGGCTCCCAGGCCCTTTCCGACGAGTTCGTCGATATAGAGCCACAGGAACTGCATCATCAGGATGAATATGACTACGAACAGGATCATTATGAATGGTCCTATGAAGGCAGTCAATATGAATCTGTCGAGTCTCTTCATCCGGTTTTATTTTGTTGCGATTTCTTTAAGGGTCTTCACAGCCTCCTCAAGGCCTTCTGCGTTGCGTCCGCCTGCGGTTGCGAGGCCTGGCTGTCCGCCGCCGCCTCCCTGAATGAACTTGGCTGCGTCACGGATGTCCTTTCCTGCGTTCTTTCCGGCCTTGACAAGGTCGGCAGAGTAGGCGAGAAGGAGCTGTGGCTTGCCGTCTGAGACAAGGCCTGCGATTATGGCAGTGTTCTGGAGATCCTTCTGAAGCGCGATGGCTGCGTTACGAAGAAGGTTGATGTCAACACCATCGCCGTGGGCCTTGCGGGCGTCGATGAGGTTGATCTGTCCGGCTTTCTCTGCTGCAGCGGCAAGTTTCTTTGCGATGTCGGCAGCCTTCTGCTGCTCGAATGCCTCAACTTCCTTCTTCATTGCGGCGTTTTCCTCGAGAACCTTCTTGATGGCTCCGGCGAGGTCAGGAACGTTGTTGAAGAATGACTTGGCTGTCTTGAGGTTCTCCTGGAGGGAATCCACATATGCGTCAGCAGCCTCTCCGGTAACGGCCTCGATGCGGCGTACTCCTGCTGCGATGGCGCTCTCGCTTATGATCTTGAAGAATCCGATGTTTCCGGTTGCGCTTGTGTGGCAGCCGCCGCAAAGCTCTACGCTAGGGCCGAACTTCACAACACGTACGCGGTCTCCGTACTTCTCGCCGAAGAGGGCGATTGCGCCCATTCCCCTGGCCTCGTCCATTGTGGCCTCGCGGTTCTCCTCGAGAGGGAAGTTTGCGCGGATCATCTGGTTGACCTTCTTCTCCACAGCTGCAATCTGCTCGTCAGTGAGCTTCTCAAAGTGGGAGAAGTCGAATCGGAGGGATTTCTCCGAAACGTATGAACCCTTCTGCTCTACGTGGTCTCCGAGGATTTCACGAAGGGCGCAGTCCATAAGGTGGGTTGTGGTATGGTTGTTTGCAATCTTCTGACGTTTTTCGGCGTCAACTACGAGTGTGAATTCGCCCTCGCAGTTCTCAGGAAGTCTCTCTGCGATGTGGACGGTGAGGTTGTTGTCCTTGATGGTATCGAGGATGGCAATCTTCTCTCCGTCAGCGGATACGATATATCCTGTATCTCCGATCTCGCCTCCCATTTCTCCGTAGAACGGAGTCCTGTCAAATACGAGCTGGAGCATCTTCTTGTTCTTCTGGACAACGGTGCGTCTCTTGAGCATCTTTGCGCCCTCGACGGTGGTGGTGTCGTAGCCCTCGAAGTGAGATTCGCCCTCGGCGTACTCGGTCCAGTCTCCGAACTCGTTGGCGGTTGCGTTGCGGGCGCGGTCTTTCTGCTTCTGGAGTTCTGCTCCAAAGCCTTCCAGGTCAACTTTGTAACCCTTTTCCGTGGCGATGAGCTCCGTAAGGTCGATAGGGAAGCCGAATGTATCGTAAAGTTTGAATGCGTCTACGCCTGAGATGGTCTTGTCCTGCTTGGCCTCTTCCATGCAGTCGTTAAGAAGCTTGATACCTCTGTCGAGAGTCTTGAGGAAGGCGTTCTCTTCTTCACGGATTACGTTCTCAATCAGCTGCTGCTGCTTTACGAGCTCAGGATAAGCCTCGCCCATATCGCTGATGAGCTGAGGGATGAGCCTGCAGAGGAACGGTTCGTTGAATCCGAGGAAGGTGTAACCGTAGCGGACTGCGCGACGGAGGATTCGACGGATGACGTATCCTGCCTTGACGTTGCTTGGAAGCTGACCGTCTGCGATGCTGAATGCGATGGCGCGGATGTGGTCTGCGATAACGCGCATTGCAACGTCGTTCTCCTCGCACTCACCGTATTTGTGGCCGCTGATCTGACCGATCTTGGCAATCATTCCGGTGAAGACGTCTGAGTCATAGTTGCTGTTCTTGCCCTGAAGAACGGCGCAGAGCCTCTCGAAGCCCATACCGGTATCGATGTTCTTTGCAGGAAGCTGCTCGAGATGGCCGTCGGCCATACGCATGTACTGCATGAACACGATGTTCCAGATTTCGATGACGTGTGGGTCGCTCTTGTTTACGAGGTCGGCACCCTTGATGCCTGAAGCCTTCTCTTCAGGGGTACGGATGTCGATGTGGATCTCCGAGCAAGGACCGCAAGGGCCCGTGTCACCCATTTCCCAGAAGTTGTCGTGCTTGTTGCCAAGGATGATGTGATCCTCCGGGAGGTGCTTGAGCCAGGCGTTCCTGGCCTCCTCGTCGAGTCCGGTTCCGTCTTCCTTGGAACCCTCGAATACGGTTGCGTAAAGAATATTCTTGTCAATCTTGTAAACGTCTGTGAGAAGTTCCCAGGCCCAGTCGATAGCCTCCTCCTTGAAGTAATCTCCGAAACTCCAGTTTCCGAGCATCTCGAACATGGTCTGGTGGTAAGTGTCGTGTCCTACTTCCTCGAGGTCGTTATGCTTTCCGCTCACGCGGAGACATTTCTGAGAGTCGGTGGCACGAGGATACTTTCTCTTCTGGTTGCCAAGGAAGATGTCCTTGAACTGGTTCATGCCGGCGTTGGTGAACATAAGTGTAGGGTCGTTCTTTACTACCATCGGTGCAGAAGGCACGATGGTGTGTCCTTTGCTGGCGAAGAAATCAAGGAACTTCTGGCGAATTTCTTTTGAAGTCATCATTTTTTATATCTCGTTATAACTATATACATCTATTTATTTTCGCGCGTACGAGCGCAACGAACCGCAAAGTTATCATAATTTTCTTAAAAATGGGTATATTTGTGGATATGCCGGAAGTTAAATCATTCTTCAAGTCACCGCTGGCGAGGGCCCTGTGTCTATTGTTTTCGAGCCTTTCGCTTGTGATTCTGTGCGTATACATCTTCTCCGGCGTCCTTGGGTTTGAACTTCCAAAAACCATCCTTATCAAGCGTAACAATGCGGAGTGGGTGTCCAAGATCGATGTCCTGAACCGTAAGATGGACCTGGCGGAGAGTGCTTTGGAAGACCTGAGGCTGAAGGATGACGATATCTACCGCTCCATATTCGGACTGAACCAGATTCCGGTGTCGGTGCGCCGTTCGGGCCTGGGCGGAGCGTCCAGGTATGACGAGTACGATGAGCCGGGAATGGTCGGCGGCCTTAAGAATACTACAATGAGGGTGGACAACCTCCTTAAGGAGGCTTACGTCCAGAGCACATCGTTTGATCAGGTGGCCTCGGAGGCAAAGAAAGCCGGAGCCATGGCTTCCTGCATTCCGGCAATCCCGCCGGTGGCACCGGACAAGAGGAAGGTCAAACTTTCCAGTCCGTTCGGCTTCCGTTCAGACCCGATCAGCGGAGAGACACGCCGCCATACGGGATATGACTTTGCCTGCAAGCCGGGCAATCCGATCTATGCAACCGGAGACGGTGTGGTGGAGAGCGTGTCCTTTGATTTTTTTAATTACGGAAACAGCGTGGTGATCAACCACGGATTCGGATACAAGACAAGGTATGCCCACATGACGCTGATCAATGTTGCGGAGGGTATGATCGTAAAGCGCGGAGACTGCCTTGGCACCAGTGGAAACACCGGAAAGTCTACAGGTCCGCACGTGCATTATGAAGTGATGTATAAGGGCAATTACGTCAATCCCTATCCTTTCTTTGATATGGATATGAGCCTTGATGAGTATATGGCCCTCGTGCATAAGCGTGAGCAGGAAAGCAACCTCGTGCTTGGTATGGTGCCTCGTGTTAAGAAAAGGAAATGAGTCAGATAAGACAGGTTACACATTCTCTGGGACACAGGATTTTCTCAATCGTCAGATTCCTTATGCTGACGGTTACCCTGGCCGTAATCTTCTATGTGGCTTTTGCCCTCGTGGTCAGTACGGATACCGAGAGGGTGCTCCATAAGGAGAACCGTATGTACGCCCGCCATTATGCCGACCTTCAGAGAAAATACCAGATGGTTGAGGATGAGATTGCCATCCTTGAGGCCAGGGATAACGAGATTTATCAGGCCATCTTCCATACCGGAGCCCCTGACAAGGGCCTTATCCCGAGGGATGAGTTCCTTGCCGGCGTGGATACCGTTCCGGATTCCTACGTGGTGAAGTATGCTTCCAAGAAGCTAAAGACCCTGGAGCAGCGTGCCGGCAGGACGGAGGAGAACCTGAGGAAGATGAACGAAATCATCTCTCAGAAAGGAGTGAAACTGCCGCCTCTTTCCCTTCCGCTCGCCAGGTTCTCATATGCCCAGACGGGAGCGTCTGTGGGAGAGAAGATGAATCCATTCTTCAATGTGAAGTCTATGCATACGGGTCTGGACATCATTGCGCCTCAGGGTGACCCTGTGCTTGCGGCTGCCGACGGAGTGGTTTCAGACGTCATCCATTCCGGCAAGGGCCAGGGACGTACCGTGGAAATCACACATCCGAACGGTTACAAGACCAGGTACGCCCATCTTTCGGAGATTTTCGTGTCCCGCGGACAGACTGTCCGTCGTGGAACCAGAATAGCTACGGTGGGATTCTCGGGACAGGCTTTCGTGCCTCACCTTCACTATGAGGTGTTGCGCGATACCACCTATGTGGATCCGCTCAATTACCTTTTCGCCTCCCTTTCTCCGCAGGAGTACGTGGCGGTGGAATATATTTCAGAGAATACAGGACAATCAATGGATTGATATATGGAAAAAGTTTTTTATACGATTGGCGAGGTGGCCGAAATCCTCGGAGAATCAGCATCCCTTGTGAGGTATTGGACAAATACATTCTCCAAGTATCTCAAGCCTAAGAGGAATGCCAAGGGAAACAGGCTCTATAAGAAAGAGGATATCGACACCATCAAGCAGATTCACCTCCTGGTCAAGACGGAGGGCATGACGCTCGAGGGAGCGGCAGCGCGTCTGTCCCAGGACCGCAAGCCTGTGGATTCAAAGGTGAAGGTCCTCGAGAGCCTCAGGGAAATCCGCGCCCAGTTGAACGATGTAAGGAAAATGCTATGAGAATCTCCGATGTCATAAAGGTTATCGAGGATTTTGCGCCGCTCAGCGTCCAGGAAGACTGGGACAACTGTGGCCTGCAGGTCGGTGACCCGGATGCTCAGGTGAAGGGAATCCTCGTGGGATTCGACTGTACGCCTGAACTTGTGGACGAAGCCGTTGAGACCGGCGCAAACCTTATAGTCACCCATCACCCTCTGATTTTCAGGGGAGTAAAGAAGATTATGCCAACGGATCCCGTGGGCCTTGCCATTATGAAGGCAATTGCCGGGGGAGTGGCCGTGTACTCGGCCCATACTTCCGCGGACAAGGTGCCCGGAGGCGTGAATACCGCCTTTGCAGGGAAACTTGGGCTTCAGGATCCAAAGGTGCTTGAGGCCGATGCCGACGGCAACGGATTCGGTATGGTGGGAAACCTTAAGGAACCTATGACGGCCCAGGAATTCGTGGAGTTCGTGAAAAAGACATTCTCGCTGAAATGTGTGAGATGCTCAAAGCCCATTACGGGGAAAATCAGCCGCGTGGCGGTTTGCGGAGGCTCGGGAAGTTCCCTGATAGGGGCGGCTCAGGCTTCGGGCGCCCAGGCTTATCTCTGCGGAGACGTTTCATACCATTATTTCATTACGATGGATGGGTTTATGATACTGGATATCGGGCATTTTGAGGGGGAAGTTGAGATTGTAAACATTTTATTTTCATTGTTAAAGAAAAATTTTCCTACCTTTGCAGTCCGTATGTGCCGGAGCCTCGGAAGCAGGAATCCGGTTTATTACCTGTAAATGAGATTATTATAAGATATGGCCAAGAAAATCAAGAAGGTAGAGACTCCTATCGACCAGAGGGAGACTTTCGTATCTCTTCAGAAGAATTTTGCTGATTCAGACATTTCAGTAGAGGAAAAGCTCAAGACACTGTACGACCTCCAGCAGGCCGACAATGAGATTGACAAGCTTGTCCAGCTCAGGGGTGAACTCCCTTCAGAGGTTGAGGCTCTTGAAGCTGAGGCTCAGGAGTATGATGAGCAGATCCAGAACGCAACTATGGTGATTGCCGAGCTTACGACTACAATCGCAAGCCAGAAGCAGAACATCATCGAGTGCGAGCAGCAGATCGCAAACTATCAGAGCAAGCTCGACAATATTTCCAACAGCCGTGAGTACGACTCCATCAACAAAGAAATCGAGAATCAGGACCTCGAGCGTCAGATCGCTGAGAAGAGGATCAATGATTCACGTATCGCCATCAATGAGAAGAAGGCTGAACTTGAGGACCTGAAGGACCGCAAGAGCATTCTTGAAGAGGATCTCAAGGCAAAGAAGGAAGAGCTTTCTTCAATCGTTGAAAGCACAGCTGCAGAAGAGGCCAAGCTCCAGGCAAAGAGAGAGGCTTGCGCAGCCAAGATTGACGCCCGTACAATGAGCGCATATTCACGTATCCGCCAGAGTGAGCACAACAAGCTTGCTGTTGTAACCCTTTACAACGGTGATTCTTGCGGTGGCTGTTTCAACACAATCACTCCTCAGCGTATCGTTGATATCAACTCAAACAAGAAGCTCGTCATTTGCGAGCACTGCGGACGTATTATCGTCGGACAGAACATCGAGGACTAATTAATATCGATTCGAAATGCCTTCCAAGTCAGGGAAAAATGTGAAGAAGGCACCGAACCTTGAAACTCTAGGGCTTGAGATGGGTAAAATTCCGCCTCAGGCTCTTGACGTTGAAGAGGCAGTGCTTGGATCTATGCTTATCGAGCCTTCCACCGTCGATGCGGCGATGCAGGAGCTTACTCCTGACTGTTTCTACGAACCTCGCCACAGAATGATCTTTGAGGCGATGTCCGAGCTCGTAACTGAGCATGAGGCCGTCGATATCATTACCGTTAACGCAAAACTCAAGCAGAAGGGAACTCTTGAGGACGTAGGCGGTGCCGTAGTGCTTGCAGACCTTTCACAGAAGGTCGGAGCCGCCGCCCACATTGAGTTCTACATCAAGATTCTCAAGCAGAAGACCATTCAGAGAGACCTTATCACGGCCTCGTATGAGATTCTGAACCAGAGTTATGACGATTCCATCAAGGTTGACGACCTTATTGACAACGCCCAGACCAAGATTTACAATGCCATCCAGAGCAATGTAAAGAAGGAGGTCCAGCAAATCGGCGCCGTCATCAACGAGGCGATGGAGGAACTCCAGGAGCAGCAGAAGGTTATCGGACTCAGCGGCGTTCCGTCGGGATTCGCCACCATTGACAGCGTAACCCAGGGCTGGCAGAAATCCGACCTCATCATCCTTGCGGCCCGTCCTTCCGTCGGAAAGACGGCGTTCGCCCTCAACCTTGCCAGGAACGCCTGCGTGGACAGCCACGTGCCGGTTGCGTTCTTCTCCCTTGAAATGTCGGCCAAGCAGCTGGCCAAGCGTCTTATGACCAGTGAGTCAGGACTTGCTGCCGAGAAGATCAAGGGTGGAAGCAAACTTGAAGACTATGAGTGGGAGCAGCTTGAGTACAAGCTGATGAACCTTACCAAGGCTCCTCTCTATATTGACGACACCCCGGGTATTCCAATTAACGAGTTCCGTACAAAGGTTAAGAACCTCGTTAAGCAGAAACACGTGGGAATAGTGTTCGTAGACTACCTCCAGTTGATGCAGGGACCTGCTGAACTCAGAGGTATGCGTGAGCAGGAAGTTGCAGCCATTTCCCGTACCCTCAAGGCTACGGCTAAGGAACTGGACATTCCTATCATCGCTCTTTCACAGCTCTCCCGTAACTCGGTAAACCGCCAGGGAGGTAACGGAAAACCCCAACTTTCCGATCTCCGTGAGTCCGGATCAATCGAGCAGGATGCAGATATGGTAATCTTCATCCACAGACCTGACTTTGTGGGTCTCTCGGAGGATCAGGAGGCAAAGGAGAAAACGACAATTGTAATCGCAAAGCATCGTAACGGTGAGACTCTTGACATTGACATGAAATTCAAGAGCAACTCAGTCCGCTTCCAGGAAATTACGGATACGCTGGTTGAATCCGGTAATGTCACGGCTTCCAAGATGAATGACAATCCGTTCGATGATGTCCCTGGTGCCCCTATGGGAGATATGGGACAGTCAACAGAATTCTAGCAATGGCTTCGGGTGAAATCGGGCATAAGGGGCTGGTGGTTTCTGTAAACCCTCAGTTCACAACGGTGGAGATTCTCCAGGAATCAGCGTGCGCAAGCTGCCACGCCGCCGGACTGTGTACCATGTCCGAGGTGGAGAAAAAGGCCGTTCAGGTGCCTACCGATCCATACAGGACCTTCTCCGTTGGCCAGCAGGTAAACCTTGTCCTGAGACAGAGCATGGGACTGAAGGCCGTGTGGCTATGCTATGGAGTCCCTCTTGTCCTTCTGTTGCTTTTTATTTTTGTATTTTCGGAGGCCGGGTTCTCTGAACTTGCAACGGGGCTTTGCTCCATTGCGGGTCTGGGAGTCTGGTATTTCGTTATATGGCTTATGAGGGAGCGTCTCAGCAATGAGTACGTTTTCTGCATAAAAGAAATTCAATCTTAATTTAGGATCTAATAATGACACAGACAATTATCTGGACTATTGCCATCATCGCGGGCCTCGGTCTGCTTCTGGCGGTGATTCTTTACTTTGTCGCTGAAAAGTTCAAAGTAGTTGAAGACCCCAGGATTGATGAGGTGGAAAAGGTTATGCCGGGTGCAAACTGCGGTGGCTGCGGTTTCGCAGGTTGCCGTGCTTTTGCGGACGCGGCGGTAAAGGCTCCTAATCTTGACAATAACTATTGTCCTGTCGGCGGAAACGAAGTGATGAAGAAGGTTGCTGCCATCCTCGGCTATGAGATTGCCGAGAAGGCCCCTCAGGTTGCAGTTGTCCGCTGTAACGGAAGCTGTGAAGCCCGTCCCCGTACCACAGAGTATGACGGAGTTAAATCTTGCAAGGTGAAGGCTGCCCTCTATGCCGGCGATACAGGCTGCGCATATGGCTGTCTCGGCTGTGGCGACTGTGTGGCTGCCTGCCAGTTCGGCGCCATCCATATGAACCCTGAGACAGGCCTCCCTGAGGTCGACGAGACCAAATGTACGGCCTGCGGCGCCTGCACAAAGGCCTGCCCTAAGCACATCATCGAGATTCGCAACAAGGGTACAATGCCAAAGAACCAGAGGCGCGTATGGGTTGGCTGCGTGAACAAGGACAAGGGCGGAGTTGCAAGGAAGGCCTGCACCAACGCCTGCATAGGCTGCGGCAAATGTGCTACGGTCTGCAAGTTCGGCGCAATCACCATCGAGAACAACCTCAGCTATATCGATTACAACAAGTGCAAGGCCTGCGGCCAGTGCGTATTTGCCTGCCCTACCCATGCAATCCAATTCTCCGGGTTCGAGCCAAAACAGGTAACGCCTAAGCCGGCTCCTGCCGGAGAACAGGCAAACAAGGAGGCATAACAGTATGAAGACATTCAAAATAGGTGGTATCCACCCAAATGACAGTAAGATTTCAAGAGACTGCAAGATTGAAGTCCTTCCGGTCCCCCAGAAGGTATTCATCTCAATGGCTCAGCACCTCGGCGCTCCGGCAAAACCGATTGTAGCCGTCGGTGACAGGGTAAAGACCGGCCAGGTTATAGGTGAACCGGGCGGATTCATCTCCGCTTTCGTCCACTCTTCCGTTACCGGTACCGTGAAATCAATAGCACCAAGAAAGGACCTCGCAGGCAACTGCGTGGTGCCTCATGTGGAGATAGAAGTTGAACCTGACGAGTGGGCTGAAGGAATCGATACTTCAGACACCATCGTAACCGAGATTCCTCAGGACAAGGACTTCATCCTTGGCCGTGTGAAGGCCAACGGTGTGGTAGGTCTCGGCGGAGCAACCTTCCCGGCTCACGTGAAGCTCGCTCCTGCAAAGCAGCCTGACTTTCTTATCTTAAACGGTGCGGAGTGTGAGCCTTATCTTACATCCGACTATCGCATTATGATGGAAAAGACGGCTCAGATCATCGTCGGCGCCGCAATCATGAGGCAGGTTCTCGGTGGTCCGCGTACGGTCATCGCCATCGAGGAGAACAAGCCGGAAGCAATCGATGCCATGAACAATATGGTCAGGATGCTTAAGGACAACCACGGTGGATATGACGGAATCGAGGTGATGCCTTTGATGAAGAAATACCCTCAGGGTGGTGAGAAGCAGCTCATCAATGCCGTTACCGGCAGGGAAGTCCTTTCCGGAAAACTTCCTGCAGATGCCGGTTGCGTGGTTCAGAACGTGGCCACAGCCCTTGCCGTTTACGACGCCGTTCAGAAGAACATGCCGCTGATTACCAATACCCTTACCGTTACCGGAGACTGTCTGCCTGCAGAAAGGCAGCACAACTACCTTTTCCGTATCGGTATTCCTCTTTCATATATCGCTGAGTATGCAGGCGGAATTCCTGATGAGGCTGCAAAGATCATCAGCGGTGGTCCTATGATGGGTAAGGCAATCGCCAACCTCGACGCCACCACAGTGAAGGGTTCTTCATCCCTGCTTTTCCTTACGGACGCTCAGACACGCAGGAAGAAGGCTTCCAACTGTATCCGCTGCGGCAGATGCGCAGACGCCTGCCCTATGGGACTTGAGCCTTTCCTCCTCTACAGACTCTATAACGCCGGCAATACTGAGGAACTCGAGAACAATGCTGTTCAGGATTGTATCTCCTGCGGATGCTGTCTGTACAGCTGTCCGGCAAACATTCCTCTCCTTGACAATATCAATATGGCCAAGGGTCAGGTTATGGGTATCATAAGAGCCAGGGCAGCTGCCGCAAAGGCCGCAGCCGAGGCCGCTAAAGTTGAACAAAAATAATTCAGTATACAGATGAAAAATTTTCTGGTTTCGCCATCTCCGCACATCCACACTTCAACGTCCACGGCGACGCTGATGCGTGACGTGGTGATTGCGCTTATGCCGGCCGTCATCGTTTCCGTCATTTTCTATGGTTGGAGCGAGCTTCTGGTTCTCGGCGTCAGCGTAGCAGCCTGTGTGCTTCTGGAATACGTTATCACCAAGTTCCTCCTCAAGAAGGAAAACACCGTCTGCGACTGGTCGGCTGCCGTTACCGGCATCCTTCTGGCGCTTAACGTTCCGCCGACCTGCCCATGGTGGGTTGTGGCTGTAGGCGCCCTCGTGGCAATCGGAGTCGCCAAGATGACGTTCGGTGGCATAGGTATGAACATTTTCAACCCTGCCCTCGTAGGACGTGTCTTCCTCCTGGTTTCTTTCCCGACATTCATGACCGACTGGACAATCCCTGCCGGTTTCATCACAACCGATGCAGTTTCAGGAGCAACCCTCCTTGGTAAGTATGCTGAAGGCGGCGTGGAAGCAATCCAGGGCGTGGATTATATAAAGACCCTGTTCTTCAACATAGGAGGTTCCGCAGGTGAGATTTCGGCTCTCGCCCTTCTTGCCGGTTGGGTTTATCTCCTCGTCCGCAGGGTTATCAAGCCTTGGATCACTCTCAGCATCTGGGCTACCGTTGCAGCCGTATCGCTTGTTTTCTGGCTGGCCGCTCCGGATCAGTTCACGGATCCTGTCTTCAACCTTCTTGCCGGCGGTATGATCCTCGGATCCTGCTTCATGGCAACCGACTATGTCACTTCTCCTATGTCAGTCAAGGGCGGAGTGGTATTCGGCGTGGGTATCGGTTTCATTTCCCTTATGATCCGTTACTTTGGTTCATATCCTGAGGGAATGTCATTCGCAATATTGATTATGAACGCTGTAGTGCCTCTTATCAACCTCGCGTTCCATCAGAAAAAATACGGGAGGAAATAAGTATGGCAGTTCAATCTAATCTCAAGAATATGGCTCTCTGCCTGTTTGCGGTATGCTTCTTCTGCTCCGCAATCCTTGCAGGTGTGTATGCCCTTACGGCGGAGCCTATCGCAAAGACAAACGCGGCTATTCTTGCGGCATCCATCAACCAGGTCCTTCCTGAGGGTGGAGAACTCTCAGAGGCCAAAACCGTTGATGTAGAAGGCAACGTGTACGAGTATTACGTCAGCACAAAGGACGGCAAGCCTTTCGGCTATGCTGTCAAGTCAACGACTGTAGGTTTCGGCGGCCCTCTCGTCCTGATGGTGGGTCTGACTGCCGACGGCATCATTTACGGTACATCAGTCCTCTCACACTCGGAAACTCCTGGCCTTGGCGCAAAGTGTACTTCCGATGAGGCCTTCATGACTCAGTGGATGAATTTCAATCCCGTTGAGAAGAAGCTTGCAGTCAGGAAAGACGGCGGAGACGTTGATGCCATTACGGCATCTACTATCACTTCAAGGGCTTATACCCTTGCAGTAGCCAATGCCGTAAAAGTTTATGAAACAATTAAAACTGAGGAGGAATAATATATGTCTAAACTTCAGTTATTCACCAAAGGCATCCTGAAGGAGAACCCTACATTCGTCCTTCTTCTGGGTATGTGCCCTACGCTTGCAACCACAACTTCGGCCATCAACGGCCTTTCTATGGGACTTGCAACCCTCTTTGTCCTCGTTCTTAGCAACATGGCCATCTCGGCCATCGCTCCTTATGTTCCGGACAAGGTGCACATCCCTGTGTATATCGTAGTCATCGCAACGTTCGTGACCGTGCTTCAGTTCATGATGCAGGCTTTCGTTCCGGGCATCTACGCCACCCTTGGACTTTTCATTCCGCTCATCGTGGTAAACTGTATCGTCCTTGGACGCGCTGAGGCCTTCGCCAATAAGAACGGCATCATAGATTCAGCCCTCGACGGACTTGGAATCGGAGTGGGTTTCACCTGCTCCCTTACGGTTCTGGGAATCGTCCGCGAGATCCTTGGCGGCGGTTCTGTCTTCGGATGGAAATTCATCTCGGGAGACGGTATGCTTGCCTTCGTAATGGCTCCGGGCGCCTTCCTCTGCCTTGGCTACCTTATGGTACTTTTCAATAAAATCGCTAAAAAGTAAAGGATATGGAGTATTTGTTAATCATTATCTCAGCGATATTCGTCAACAATATCCTGCTCTCGCAGTTCCTCGGAGTCTGTCCGTTCCTCGGCGTATCCAACAAGCTTTCGACTGCAACCGGTATGTCCGGAGCGGTATGCTTTGTCATTACCCTCGCAACTCTGGTGACATACCTTATCAATAAGTATCTTCTTGTGGCATTCGGCCTGGAATTCCTTCAGACAATAGCCTTCATCCTCGTGATTGCGGCCCTTGTCCAGATGGTTGAGATTGTCCTCAAGAAGGTCAGCCCGTCCCTTTATGCAGCCCTGGGTATCTTCCTCCCTCTTATCACCACCAACTGCGCCGTTCTCGGTGTGGCAATCAATGTGGTCACGAAGGAATTTACTTTCGGCCTTCCTTCACATATGCTCAGCCTCACTGAGGCCGTGGTATATGCGTTCGCAACATCTGTCGGCTACGGCGTGGCGATGATCATCTTCTCGGGAATCCGTGAGCATCTCGCAATGAACGACGTACCGAAGGCATTCAAGGGCGTTCCAATCGCTCTTGTGTCAGCGGGCATACTTGCACTCGCATTTATGGGTTTCTCCGGTCTTGTAAAATAGACCGGGGAAAACCCTTTTTTATTTCTTTCTGAGGTCGATGAATTTGACCGGCTTCCTTGATTTTGCCGGGAAGTTGATTGCTGCGATTTCCGGAACCGGAAGCAGTTCAACCTTAGGCGCAACCCTTAGATGCGCGCGGAATCTGTCCTTAAGGTCTTTGACGACGTCAAAGTCAGTCGTATACTTGATTCCGACCTTTACCACCACATCATCCGTACCGGCCTCGCTGTCCTGAACATACACTACGTAATTCTCGACGTAATCAGTGTTGTCAAGCACATCGTTGATTGCAGGCGGGTAAAGCGTGGTACCCTTAAGCTTGATCATATTGTTCTTTCGGCCCACGAGAGGTGTGAGCCTGTATGACTGACGGCCGCAGGCGCATTTTCCGGTTACCTTGGCAGCCACGTCTCCGGTCTTGAAACGCAGCAACGGCATCCCTTCCACTCCCAGCGTGGTCACTACGATTTCTCCAACTTCTCCGTCCTTTACGGGCTTTCCGTCCTCGCCGATTATCTCTACGATGATCAGTTCAGGATGAACGTGTCCTCCGCAGCCGCACGGACATTCTGAGAATGTGGCACCCATCTCCGTTGACGAATATGTGGCAATGAGTTGGACGTCCCATTTCTCCTTGATTTTCTTTCCAAGCAGGTTGAGGTTGAAGTCCGTGTCCCTCAGGCCTTCGCCTATGCCGATTATCCTCTTTACGGAGCTGTTTTTATAGTCTATACCATGGTCTTCGGCATACTGGATGAGGCGGAGTATGAATGAAGGGACGCACATTATGGTGTCAGGCCTGAGCCTTTTGATTGTGTCCCACTGGAGTTCCGGGATACCGTTTCCTACGCGGATTACTCCGGCCCCGAGTTTTCTCAGGCCCAGGAAATAGGCCATTCCCGCCATGAATCTCTTGTCCAGGGTGGTCATAAGCTGAACCACGCTGCCCTTGCCTACGCCGGCGCAGGAGAATGACTTGGCCTCGTTGAATGCGAGTCTCTCAAGGTCCTTGTCGGTGCAGCCGAAGGTGACGGGGTCTCCCAGGGTGCCCGACGTTGTTACGAAGTCCACGATTTTTTCTCTTGGAACGCACAGGAACTCATCGTTCCTAAGTTGAAGGTCCTTTTTCTCAGTGAAAGGAATCTTCTGCAGGTCTTCGATAGTCTGGATTGAGTTGATGTCGATATTGTTGGCCTTGAAGAGTTTACGATAATAAGCGGAGTTTGCTTCAAGGTATTTCAAATCTTCTTTAAGGAGTTTTTCCTGAAAGGCTTTGATTGTCTCAGGACTTTCGAATTCAATGTCTTTTTCCATTTCTATGGTATGTTTTTCTGGCGGAGATGATAGTGCAGGTTTTCAGGAAGACCTGCGCATCCTGTCGCTACAAGGTATTTTTCTTCATCGGATATATAGGCGTCCACCTCTATGTCCCTGTTTGAAAGGGCGTACAGGAGGGCAAATGCTCCGTAACCGGCCTCCTCAATCACATAACGGCCGCTTTCAGGTCTCTGCCGGGCGGCAGCCAGAGCCTTTGCATTAAGTGTCCGGCTGGCCTGTTTCTCTGCGTCCCTGCCTTTGTAAAGGTATTTTGCCCGTACAAGGTTCCTGTTGTAAGCAGGCGTCTCCAGCTCTTTCCTGAGGGATGCGTAGAATTCAATGTATCTGTGCCTGTAGTTCCTGGTTATTTCCACGATGTCTCCTTCCGGCAGGTTTTCACGTCTGCCTATGTGGAGGAAGATGTCTGATGAGTGGACTATGTGGTCGTTCTTAGGCATGACGTCGCCGAAGCCATGGATGCAAAGCGGCAGGATGTCCAGGCCTAGTTCCTTTGCAAGGACGAAGGCTCCGCGGTGGAAGCGGAGGATTTCGCTGTTCTCGCTTCTGGTGCCTTCAGGGTAAACCAGGATTGAATATCCCTTTCCAACCAGTTCCCTGAGGTCGTCAATATGCTGCTCTATTCCGTTTGCCCTGAAGAACTGAGCGTGACGGATGAGCCTGCCGTAGAAGATGTTGTTCCATGCCCAGTCATTGGTGAGTATGGCCAGTTTAGGGTTGACGGACATTATTGCAATCACGTCCAGGTGGGACTGATGGTTGCAGATGTACAGGGCTGGCTTTTTGAGGTCATCTTCCTTCCTTACGGTGAACCTGACACCCGGGATACCGTAAATGGCAATCCTGGCCAGGATGTAGAGAATGCGGTGCAGGTGCTCCTTGTTCCTGACAATAAGCGTGACGGGTGTCACGATTATCATCGCCAGTACAAAGACCGTCATCATATAGACGGTGCGGAGAATATCGCTGAATGTAAGAGGGCGGGCACGCTTCTGGCCCCGGTTCATGGTGAAGAAGCGGAAGACTGCCGGCGGAATGAGGCAGGCCATGGCCACAACCGTTATCATTCCTGTCATCGTGACCGTTGCCAGTGAGTGCATCGCCGGGTGTTTTGCCACGATGAGGGCGCCTATGCCCGCGAACATGATGAGGGCGGACAGGATGATGCCGTTCTTGTATGAAGAGAGGATTTTGCGTCCCGTAGCGTATTCGTACATCAGACCCTCAGTGATGAATATGGTGTAGTCGTCTCCCTGACCGAAGATGAAGGTTGCGAGTATGATGTTCACCAGATTGAACTGCTGGCCCGTCAGGTGCATTATTCCAAGAATCCATACCCAGCCTATTGCAAGCGGAAGGAAGGAAACCAGACTGAGTTCTATCCTGCCGAACGAGAGCCAAAGGAAGAAGAAGACGATGAGGGAGCATATCCATCCGATGTCATTGAAGTCTTCGTTCATCATCCTGCCCAGCGAGTTGCCAAGGTCGGCCGCGCTGAATACGATGGTTCCTTCCGGAAGGTCTGCCCTGAGCCTTGCCTTGACGGCCTCGCTTTCGGTGTCCTTTACGGTAAGGGTCTTAAGTGAGGTGTAGGTGCTGTCTCCTTTGAAGAATGAGCCCTTGGCTATGCTGGATGCTATTGGCTGGAAGTAATCTATGTCCTGTACCTCGAACAGGGTGCCGACCTTGTTAAGGAATGGCTCAAAGGCATCAGGCCTGAATCCTGCCTTTGCCGCCTCGGCCTTCATAATACGCAGTTCAGGGGTGTGGTTCTCCCAGAATCCGGTCCAGTCGGCAAGCCTTCTGGCCTGTTCCTGCTTTGACGGAAGGAAGTCGAATCCTCCCAGGACCTCGTCGGCGTTTGAACTCTCCTTTGCTATATAGACTGTCTGGCTGGAATCAGGAATGGAGCCCAGGCTTGAGAGAATCTCGAAGCCTTTCCTTTGCTCGCCGGTCTCGTAGTTGATGTTGTTAAGGTCACTGTCAAAAGTAATCTGCGTTCCGTGCCATCCCACAAAGGCGGTGGCAAGGATGAAGATAATGGTGGCGGCCCTTCGTGTCTTTGGCCCCGGGTTGAAACTGCGGTCGAAGTCAAGACGGATCGTTTTCCTTGGACCCGGAACCGGAAGGAAGACCGGAAGGAAAACAAGGACGAAGACGATGGTGCCTATGAGCATGGCCGCTCCCAGGACGCCGAAGTCCCTTATGGCCTCGGAGTTGAGACAGGTGAGGGTCAGGAAGGCTCCCACCGTGGTGATGTTGCCCACAAGAAGGGGCTCTATGATGTCCTTCAGTGCCGAACGTCTGTCAGACTGGTGCTTGAGGTGATCGGCATAGTGGAGAGGGTAGTTGACGGCTATGCCTATTACCATCGTTCCGATGCCGAGAAGGATGACCGAGAGGTTTGGATTGCAAAGGCCTGCTACGGCCACCGCGAATATGCTGCTGAAGAGTATCGTTACGGCAATCCAGAGAACATCGGAGAAGCGTCTGAATGACAGGAACAGAAGGAGTCCGATGAGGACAATGGCTATGCAGAGAGCCAGAGTGGTGTCCTTCTTTATCCTGGTTGCATTGGCCGCAGCCACTACCGGGGATCCTGTGATGTAGATCTCCACGTCCGGGCAGGCTGCGAGGGTTGAGTCCTTGGCCTGCTGGAGAGCCTCGGACAGTCTGGCATTCATACCGGACTCGTTTCCTCCGTAAGGGGAGGTGACAAAGCCAATCTGGATATTACTGTCCAGAAGGGGATTGAGGGCCTTCAGTCTCTGGAGCATGGGCTCGAGAAGGCCAAGAGGGTCGTTTCTCAGATACTGGGTGGAATATTCGGTTGACGGGTTCCAGAGGCTTTCCCTGTTCTGCCTCATTTTTTCGGATATGTACCCGTCACGGCTGATCAGGGAATCGAGCCTGAGGAGGTCCTCTTCGGTGACGAAGTACGGGGCGTTGTCCATAATGAAGGAGAATACCTCCATCGGGTCGGCCTCCTCGTCCAGAGGATGGAAGGTGCTGAAGATTTCCTTAGCCTCTGCGGCGTCGGCGGCATCACCCGAGAAAATGACGGCAATCTTGTCGCCCGTGCCGGTTTTCTCGTAGATCTGCTCGTATTTGGCCGTGGCCTCATCCTTCGGGAAGAAGGCCGCGATGTTTTCCTGGAAATTAACCCTGAATATGATGACGAGGGCGCATACGGCCGTTATGGCGGCCACTGTTGTGGCTGCCGGAGCCTTTCTTGCAGAGAAGAAATCAAATATGCGCAGAATCCTGTCTTTCATATTCCAGATTCATTACCGCTTTCTTTTCATTCCCGGAGCTGACTTCTGCCTTTACCTTGAGCCCGTCAATCTGGAAACTGTATTGCAGGTCCTTTCCGTCAGGGTACACCGGGTTGAGAAATCTGACGCTAATTCCTTTTGAGAGGATGATTCCGCCAAGTTTTTCCTGAAGGAGTTCGGTGGCAATCCTTGTGACGCAGACTCCCGGGACGATGGGAAAGCCCTCGAAATGAGCCTTCAATATCTCAGCCTCCGGAAGGATGCGTATGGTAAATCTGTCTGCATCCTCCGACAATATCGTATAAAGCTTGTCTCTAAGCATAGCGTACATTCTTGAATATGAGCAGAGTCCAGTCTCCCGACGCCGTCTCTATCTTCACGCTTTCCGGCACCAGGTCCGCGGTGGCCTCGATAACCACCTTGCTGAAAGCGTTCTTCAGAGTCTTCCTGACGGGGAAAACGGTTATGAGATACCTGTCCCCGTCTTTCTCCACTGTCGTCTTCACGGCGTTCGTGTCGCTCAGGTCGATGTTCCTCATGGCGATGACGTCTTTCCTGTCACCGGCCGTCCACTCCAGAACCTTACGTCCCTTGAGGCTCATGTGCCCGCTAGTTGTCATCACCTGGTCAATCAGCGGAGAGTGTCTCTCCATGACGAAGTCTGCGCTGACGTCCCTGGCTCCGGCCTGGGCGGCTTTGGAGAGGACTTCAGCCTTCTCGCTCTCTGTTACGGTCTCCCACTCTGGAGAGCCGGCGAGGGCTAATATAGTGATTAACAGCGTAAGTATCATTTCTCAAGTATCGTTATGGCCACTTCTCCGCCCGGGGCGTCGTTCTTGATTACCACCTTACGGGCGCCTTTGCGGATTTTTTCCACAGCCTGGCAGAAGACCCTGGCAGAAGCCTCCTCCCTGCATTCAAGGACCAGAGCATCTTCCGGAATGTCCACGCTGCCGGGCTTATAGAGCAGTTTGACGCCGGCAAGACGGCAGATTGCACCTTCCTCCCTGTCGGAAATAATGGTTGAAACCGCGCAGTCACGGAAGACAGATCCGTCTTTCCCTATCTTTGAAAGAAGGGCGGTGTACCTTGGGGTAAGCTGTTCGTAGCAGCCTGCCATCACGCTGGAAGAGTCTCCGAGGAGGATTCTTGTATAGCCGTCAAGCAGGGCGCTTTCAAAGGAAATCCCTCTCTGGGCGTATGTGGAATTGTAGCCGTGGTTTTTGTTTCTGATGGCTATGAGTGAACTGATTGTATTATGGGTGGACTGCATGAAGTTGGTTGGCTTCATGTCGTAGCCTTCCACTCCGCAGAGTCCCAGAAGGAAGTTCTCCGTGCATTCTACGCTGCCGAGTCCGGTTCCTGTGATGATGGCGTCCGTGCTTTCCATTCCGGCAGCCTCCAGGGCCTCCGAGCTGGCCGCCACGGCCATCTTCATCAGACGCCCCATCCTACGGGCTTCCATAGGAGAGAAGTATTTCCTGTAATCAGGTTCGGCCTCAATCGAAATGGCCGAGTTAACGTAAACACTCTTCATCATCATCAAATCTACCCAAAAGCAGGGATGAGTCGTTGCCTCCGAATCCGAAAGCGTTGCACAGTATCTTTCTGAGTGGCTCAGGGCTGTTTCCGCCCAGGGTTGGGGTGATGCAGTTGGCGTCCGCATTCTCCCAGCCGATGTTGCCAGGAATGAATCCGCTCTCGGCGGCAAGGAGGCAGAATGCTGTCTCTATGGCTCCGGATGCGCTTGTGGTATGGCCCGTGAAGGCCTTCGTGGAAGATATCTTCGGGAGTCTGTCCCCGAAAACCCGCCTTATGGCGGCGCTCTCCGAGGCATCGTTGTTAGGCGTGCCTGTGCCGTGAGCGTTGATGTAGTCTATTTCTTCAGGACTAGTCTTTCCCTTTGAGAGGGCCTGTGTCATAGCCAGGAATGCTCCCTCTCCTTCCGGGGACGATGCCGTCTGGTGGAAGGCGTCGCAGGCATTGCCGTAGCCAAGCAGCTCTCCCACAGGCTTTGCGCCCCTTGCCCTTGCGCTTTCAAGTGTTTCAAGGATTACGAAGCCGGCGCCTTCTCCGAGGTTAAGTCCCTGTCTGTTTGCATCGAAAGGACGGCAGCGCTGCCTGTCAAGGATCATAAGGGAGTTGAAGCCGTTGAGGTGGAAAGACGAGAGACACTCGCTTGCACCGGCCGCAACTATATCGGCCTGACCGCTTAATATGAGGTTTGCGCCCAGGATCATGGCGTTTGCCGCCGATGAACAGGCCGTGGATGGGGTTGTGATGGCCCTCACTCCGCCTATTGCATCCGCAATCTTTGCAGTGGTGGCTCCGCAGTCATGGACCCTGATTACGTCCGTGCACTGGGCGTTGTCCGAAATCATCTCCAGATAGCATTTCTCGCTGAGGTCCATTCCGCCTACGGTGGTTCCGCAGATAAGGGTTGTCCTTTTCCTGAGGTCTTCTCCGCTGAGTCCGGCCTGGGCGCAGGCTTCCCTGAGGGAAATTACTCCCATCAGCGATGTGCGGGAAATGGTTTCGTCTCTTTCTATCCCTGCAATTGACTTCAGTTGAAGGTCCGTGGCCTTCACTTCTCCAACAGGGAAATCCTTCAACCCGGTCTCAAGGTACTTGACAGGCGCAACACCGCTCTCGCCCCTTTCCAGCGCGGCGAGGGTCTCGTCCTTTCCAATACCTATGGCGGAGATGACTCCGAAACCTGTTATTACGATCCTTGGCTCCATAAGGAGGCTATTTTGTCCTGTTCTTTGCTATGTAATCAGCCATTGTGTTCACAGACTTGAAGATTTCCTTGCCTTCTGCAGGATTCTTCAGTTTGATGCCGTAATTCTTCTCCATAAGAAGGATGAGTTCCAGGGCGTCGATGGAATCCAGGCCAAGTCCTTCGTCTCCGAAGAGAGGCTGGGTTTCGTCAATGTCCCCTGGAGTCATTCCGTCCAGGTTGAGGGCCTCGATAATCTGTGTCTTAAGTGTTTCAATCAAATCCATATTATTTTACCATAAGTTCTATTTCTGCCTCGAAGTCGTCTTCCGAGCGGCAGTCTATCCAGCCTGTAACCGCTTCCTGCGTTACCGGGTCCTGGAAGGCTTCTTCGATCGTATTCTTTATAATGTCTTCATCCTTTGCGTCAAGGATGAAGAATGAGCTTTCTCCCTTGTACTTGTTCCTGATTGCAATTTCACCGGTTACGATGTTTGCAAGCGTATACACGAACAGTGAAGGGCTGGGATAGTCCCTGACCGTTGCCTGGTAGTTCCTGTCGTTGCACAGCGGCCCGCAGGTTCCGAACAGGAGGACGGCTCTGTCTTCCCTCGGGGTGAACCTGTCCGATTCTCCCTTCAAAAGTAGTTCCGAAGCGATGAACCCCAGTTTGCAAAGGACGTCCATCTTGAAGAATTTGGGATAATCGCCCACCTCCTTCCTGTAGAGATGCTCCAGAAGTGAAAGCCCCTTTTCCTCAAAGACGTTTTCCCTGCCGTCAAGGATAACTCTTCCGTCACTGTAAATCTTTACCGACTTCACTTTTCACCTCCCGTTTTTCTTCTGCACAGCAGGGCAGCGTTCACTCCTCCGAATCCCGAAAGGAGCTTTACAAAGGCCTGCTTAGTGGTTTTGCGGTTCTCCCTGTCAATCTTTACAGGACGGCTGACTCCGAGATTCCCGCTGAATGCCCTCGTTCCGATGACGACTCCGTTTTCCACGGCCTTCATCGATACGATGGTTTCGAGGATGCCCGCGGCACCCATCGTATGTCCGTAATAGCCTTTCAGGGCTCCTGCCGGGATGTCCAGGAGACCGGCCCTTTCAATGGCTATGCTTTCCATTTCATCGTTATATGCCGTGCTGGTTCCGTGGACGCTGATAAAAGCCAGTTCATCCTTGTCCTGAACCACGGCCCTGAGGCAGTTGTAACTGCCTTCTCCAACCCTTGACGGGCCGGAAATGTGGTTGGCGTCGTTTCTGATGGCGCCACTGACAAGTTCCCAGTCTGTCTCTGATGTGCCGAGAACCATCGCCGCCGCGGCTTCTCCCAGGTTGAGGCCTTCCCTTGAGGCGTCGAACGGCATGCACTGCGTGGGCGAGAGGGCCTTCAGGCTCTGAAATCCCGTCACTATGAAGGCCGACTGGACCTCAGCTCCCGCAACCACCACATTCCTGGCTCCGCCCCTTCGGAGTATCCTCTGGCCCTGAATCAGGGCTGCCAGGCCTGAAATGCAGGCGTTGGATACGGTGACAGGGCTGTTGGGGTTGTGGAAGAATTCCGCCACCCTCCTTGCAGAGGTGGCCGGAAGAACGTCTTTGGAGCCTTCGCCAAGCGCCTCTACATTGCCTTTGATGGTGCTGATGACAAAGACGGTATCGCTTGACGAGGCGTCAATCCCGGATTTCTCTATCGCCCCCTTGCAGGCAAGGATCAGGATGGTTTCGAAGAAGGAATAGCCCCTGATACCCTCGTTCTCCGCGTTACGCAGGACTTCCTCCCTATCAAATAGAGATGCGAAGAAAGGCTCCTTCACGCCGAAAGTTCCCTCGTGAAGTTTAAGATTGCTCTTTCCTTCCAGAACGGCATTGAAATTCTCCTTGGAGCCGGATGCAAGCGGGGTAACGGCATGGTCCGCTATTTTATAAACCTTCGTCATCCTTCTCGTGTTTCAGGGCGGTCTTCATAGTGGCTGAGGCAATCACCTCCCCGTCCTTGTCCGTTATTTCCGCATATATCTTGGCAAGGCCTCCGATTTCTCCAAGGAGGTTTACCCTGGTCCTCAGGGTCTCTCCCACAAGCGGAGAACGGCTTGCCTTGAATCCCCTGATGTCCCCGATGAAGCCTATCTCAACAGGGATGTTGAGGATGTATTTGGCAATGTAGCCAATCCTGGCAGCGTTGCTCTGGGCCATTATCTCAAGAAGACCTTCCCTGCACAGGACTCCGTTCTCCGCCAGCGGGCAGGTTTCCTTGACAGTGTATTCGGTCTCAATATCCGTCTCCTGAAAACTCAGTATCCTTGAGACGAAGACGAATGGTTCCTTCTGAGGAATCAGGCCGTGTATGTCTATTGAATCAAAATTCATTGCATTTTCCAGAAATCATAGAAATTGAACCACTGGAGAGGGTGCTTTCTCACGGCATCCTCCAGGCCTTTTGCGTAGGCGTCGGCCATCTTCTGCATCTTTTCGGCCTTGGTGCCTTCTGCGGGCGGGTCAATTCTTTCGATATAGGTTTCGTATGTCCTCAAGCCGGTCTTCATTACAAAGATCATCACTGCAGGAAGGTTCCTTCCCACGCACAGGGCGAAAGGTCCTGCCGGAAAGCGTGCCGGCTGACCGAAAAATGTGCATGTGAGTGATTTGGTTGAGCCGAAAACCCTGTCTCCCGGCATGCTGACGATGTTTCCTTCGGCAAGCTGGGCGTTAAGTTCGAATATATGTGACATGTCCTCCTTCATGGGCACCATCCTGATGTTGGTGTGGCTGAAGCGGCTTTCCCTTCCCTTCATCACCGTCTCCTTCTCTCCGGAGAAGATGACTGCGTAGATTGTCTTGTTTTTTTCAGGGAAAGTGTAGCCTGCCAGCTCGTAGTTGCCCGTATGGGACCCAAGCATCATAAAGCCTTTCTCACCCTCGGAAAGTTCCCTGAAGACCGCGATGTCCTTTGCCTTAATGTCGAATTGTTTTCCGGCATACATCGCAAAGCGGTCCAGGATGATCTGCCCGAATTTATATTCGTTGGCAAAGACATACAGGACGGACGAAATGATGTTCTTTCCCAGACGCTTCCTCGCAAAACGATAGGAAGCGGCGGTCCCGCGTACGCCGAAGATGACATAGAATGGTATCCATGTCGCCATCAGAATGTACAGGGCCCGCAGAGGCAGCTTCTTAAAAAGACGGATAAGGGTCTCAAGCATCCATTTGGTCCCGTCCGTTGTTCCCTGCCAGTCTTTATGTTCCAGATTGACCGCCAAAACTAATCGTTAACTTTTCTCTCGATGAATTCACAGAGGTCTCCGAAGGTTTTGACCTCCTTGAAATCCTCTGACTTGATCTTTACGCCGAATTCCTTTTCCACTTCAACCACGATGTCCACAACCTCAAGGCTGTCAATCCCAAGATCTTTCTTGAGCTGGGCTGTCGGTTTGATGCTGGCTTCTTCAACTTCAAACTCTTCCGTAAGGAAGGCCTTTATTTTCTCCTGAATCTCGCTTAAATCCATATTCATTTCTTTTTGCAGACCATTATGCTGTGCCCCTGACCGAGGTAGTCGTGAATCGTCTCCACTTCAAGTCCGGAGTTTTCAACGATTCTCTGCATGTCTGCCGAGTGATACATCTTACTGTTGCCGTTGGCCATTGCCGTAAAATACAGACTGGTCATAGTCAGGCAGAAGGCCGCCGTTTCATATTTCTGACGGTCCCAGAACGTCTCCATTATGTAGAGCCTTGCCTCCGGTCCCATTATTGCCGCTGTCCTTTCAAGTATGCTCTGGATCTCGTCTTCCGAGAAGCAGTCCAGGAACTGGCTCATCCAGATGGCGTCGAACTCTACATCCTCAGGAAGCGTATTCTTCCTGTCCAGCAGGTTTACCGGAAAGCATTCAATCCTGTCCGCACCCTTTCTGCCGCGGGTTTGCTCTTTCATCATCTCCAGCTGCTGGGGCAGGTCGGCGATGGTGACGGTCACATCAGGGTCGTGCTCAACGCATTTCATGGCCCATCTTCCAGTATTGCCTCCTACGTCGAGGAGTCTCTTCGGTTTTTTTTCGAAGACAATCTCAAGAGCCTGGTCGAAGGATCCGTCTGAATAAAAGTGGTCAAAGTTCATCCAGCTCTCAAGAGCCTTTGACGGAAGTGATGACAGGCCTTCGTAGATTGTAGGCCAGTTCCCGAAGTGTTCCAGTCCGGCCGGACGTCCTTCCCTAAGCGCTTCTTCCAGTTTGAAAAAGCCTTCGTAGTTGACGTCGTGGTTGAAATCCATGTTGACCTTGGTGCTCTCATCGTTCAGAAGGAACCACCCCGTCTTGGAGATTCTGTATTTCTCCGTCTTGGGCTCGACGAGAACCGTACCGATGGAAAGACTGGCTTCAAGGAGAACCTTTGCGGCGTATGCGCTGATATTGCACCCGGAAGCAACTTCGTCCACTCTCAGGCCTTCGTCATTGTCCCTGAGAAGTTGGAGAATGCCGAAACGAAGCATCATCCTGGACGCTTCGAATACGATAGGCCCGAATGCGATATACTGGGCAAGCCTCTGGGCTTCCTGTGCACTCAGGTTATCCTTCGTGTAGTGTTTCTCAAGATTTGGGAACAGATTCATAGCATACAAAGATAAAGCACAAATATAACCATTTTAGAGGTATGTTTGTTTTTATCCCAGCTTGATTTAACTTTGTATATAACTAAGCGTTTTAACGGAAAATTATGAAAAAATTTATACTTATCGTTGCCGCTGCACTTGCTTTTGCATCAGTGGCTTGCGCGCAGCCAAGGGCTGTCGGCGTTCGTTTCGGCTATGGCTATGAGGCTCAATATCAGCATTATCTTGGAAATATCACCTTCCTTGACGTAACAACTGGACTTGACGCCGCCGGTGATAACGGTATCAAGGCCACGGGTACATTCAACTGGGAACTTTTCAGCCCATCCTGGGGCGGCAACGGAACCTGGCTCTGGTATGCCGGTCCCGGTGCTACCATCGGTTACGTGAACTGCGGTACCAAGGGCAACGATCCCGGTTTCATGATCGGTCTCGTGGCTCAGGTGGGATGTGAGTACACCTTCAATTTCCCTATGTCAATCGCTGCCGACCTCAGGCCTGTAATCGGATATCACGCAGGAGACGACCACTTCTACCGTGCAGGTATGATGGGCCTTCTTCCAACATTTTCAGTGAAATACAGATTCTAAATGAGAAAGTTCCTCCTTTGTGCGGTCGCTCTGCTTGCCGTCGCGGTCTGCTCAGCTCAGCCTCGCAGCGCATACAAGGTTGGCGGTATCGCCCATATCAAGTCTGACCGTACATACATCGGAGCGGCTAAGGATCCGTTCTATGTCAGCGTGGAGAGGGTGGTCTTTGCCGATAACACTGAAGGGTACATCCTCGAACTCGATTATGAAAAGTCCGTGAATGTCGTCTTCCCGAAGGGCGTAAAACTGAGCGTTGCAAACGACAAGGGAGTCAGGGACAGTTTCTCACAGTACTTCACCGATTCGGACAAGAAACAGTTCCGGTCGGTTGACGGAAAGTCCAACTTCTATTACAACGTGGCAAAGTATCTCATTACCCCGGAGCAGATGAAGAGAATCTGCGCCGGAGTAAAGAGTATGGAAGTGGCTTATGGATGGAATCCTGACGAGTTCTATTCATATACTTTCAAGGGCGATGAGTTTGCTTCGGCCGTGAGCGCCAAGGTAAACGTCATCAATTCCGCCAAGGTTCCTGCAGAGGAAATCGGCAGCAATATAGCCCAGTATTCCAACAACAGGAACACTCTCACCGTCATTACCAAGACCATGGGCGCTGACGGAAACAGGTTCTCGGCCAAGGCCATGCTGGTCTATTTCTACTACAAGGAGACCAACCTCCAGGAGTATGAGATGCATCTTTACCTGAC
>CADBMK010000108.1 GCA_902795785.1 uncultured Bacteroidia bacterium
AATGATTATATGGTAGTGCAGATGGTATCTCTCTACTATGCCCTCGGAGAAAAGGAGAAGGCAGAAGCGGTTGCAACCACATTCGGTAACGAACTTCTTACGTCGGCCAGATTCTATCTTGAATTCTATGACTATGCAAGGTCTGACTTCGAGATGGTATGCAACTACATCTACTTCCTCAGTGACGAACTCACCAAGGGAGGCAGCAAGGACATTGCGGATAAACTGTCAGCAGCCCTTAATACGATGCTTGGAGGGGAACAGGCCGCTTCTTAGCGCCTGAGCCTTACGAAAATACTGAGCGGGAGAACTTTGCCGGACCGGTCGCGGAGGGCAAGTTCCCCGCTTTCCATTTTAGCGGCATCCTCAAGATGGAAGGCCTCGCGCACTACGGTCTCTCCGAGTGCGGCAGAGAATCCGTTTGAATAGAGATTGAGGACCATGAAGCTGTCCTTCGGCGCAAGGATGGCGGAGACGCACTTCATCATATCGAAGAGACACTCGTCCAGCTTCCACTTCTCCCCGTCAGGGCCGTGGCCGTATGCCGGAGGGTCCAGGATGATTCCCTGGTAGGTGTTGCCGCGTTTTGCCTCGCGTCTTGCAAATTTCATTGCGTCTTCAAGCACCCAGCGTATGCCGTCCATGCGGCTGCGTTCCATATTTCCCCTGGCCCAGGTGATGACCTGGCGGACTGAATCCAGATGGGTGACTTCCGCTCCTGCGGCCTTGGCTGCAAGGGAAGCTGCGCCCGTGTATGCAAAGAGGTTGAGCACCTTAGGAGCCGGTTTGCCGGCCTCCTTTGCCTGAGCTACAAGCTCTGAGGTGTTCTTGAAGATATATTCCCAGTTGTCGGCCTGCTCAGGGAAGACTCCCACGTGCTTGAATGAGGTGAGGCCGAGGCGGAGAGAGAAGTCAAGGCCCTTGCGGGTGCCTGTGTAGCGGATATACCACTGGTCATCCATCTTTTTGAGACGGTTCCAGGTACCGCTGTCTTCCTTTCCGGCTTTTGCAAATCCGGCGCCCGGAGTGAACCTGGTGTGAATCAGCTTGTTCCACTCGAGGTCGGAAAGAGTCTTGTCCCAGATGGCCTTAGGTTCCGGCCTTGCAAGGACATAGCCGCCGAAGCGTTCGAGCTTTTCTCCCCTTCCGCAGTCAATCAATTCGTAGTCTTTCCAAAATTCTCCAGGATATCCGATTTGCATGTTCTTTTGTTTTTCCCCGCAAAGATAGTAAATTTGCACGCTCAAAAGGATTAACAGTTAATTAATATTCATAAACTTATGCAACAGTTCATTGATTCTTACGATTTCAAGGGTAAGAAAGCTATCGTCAGAGTGGACTTCAACGTTCCTCTCAATGACAAGTTCGAAATCACGGACGACACTCGTATCCGTGCCGCTATCCCAACACTCAAGAAGGTTCTTGCAGGTGGTGGTTCTCTTATCATCATGTCTCACCTCGGACGTCCGAAGGGAGTTGATGCAAAGTTCTCACTCAAACATATCGTAGATCACGTTGCTGAAAAGCTCGGAGCTCCTGTACAGTTTGCTGACGACTGCCAGAAGGCAGACGCTCAGGCTGCAGCCCTCAAGCCAGGTGAGGTCCTCCTTCTTGAGAACCTCCGTTTCTACGCTGAGGAGGAAGGCAAGCCAAGAGGACTTGCTGAGGATGCTACAGACGAGGAGAAGAAGGCTGCCAAGGCTGCCGTTAAGGAAAGCCAGAAGGCATTCGTAGCAAAGCTCGCTTCATACGCTGACTGCTACATCAACGATGCGTTCGGTACCGCACACCGCGCACACGCTTCAACAGCACTCATCGCAAAGTACTTCCCTAACGATAAGATGTTCGGATACCTCATGGAGGGTGAGATCAAGGCTATCGACAACGTTCTCAAGAACGCTAAGCGTCCTTTCACCGCCATCATCGGAGGTTCTAAGGTATCATCTAAGCTTGCTGTCATCAAGAACCTTCTTGGAAAGGTTGACAACCTTATCATCGGTGGTGGTATGGGTTACACCTTCATCAAGGCTCAGGGCGGTAACATCGGAAACTCACTTCACGAGGACGACCTCATGCCAGATGCACTCCAGATTATCAAGGATTGCAAGGAGAAGGGCGTAAACCTTTCACTCTCAGTTGCAACCGTTGCTGCTGACAACTTCGACAACGATGCAAACACCAAGGTTGTTGACATCTTCAACATCCCAGAGGGATGGGAGGGAATGGATGCATCTCCAGAATCTCTCGAGAACTGGAAGAAGATCATCCTCTCTTCAAAGACTATCGTATGGAACGGCCCTGTAGGCGTATTTGAGATGCCTAACTTCGCAAAGGGTACACTCCAGATTGCTGAGGACCTTGCTGAGGCTACAGCAAACGGTGCATACACCCTCGTAGGTGGTGGTGACTCAGTTGCTGCCGTTACCAAGATGGGTTATGCAGACAAGGTAAGCTACGTTTCAACAGGTGGTGGTGCTATGCTCGAGGCTCTCGAGGGCAAGGACCTTCCTGGTATCGCAGCTGTTCGCGAATAACTCCAACTCACTAAAATATCGCTGGGCGTCCCAATGGGATGCCCTTTTTTTAATTATATTTGCAGGAGTGAAGAAGAAATGAAATGATTGAGACTTTATTTATACACTGGCACGTTGACCCTGTCCTCCTCCATCTCGGACCCCTTGCAATCAGATGGTATTCCCTCCTTTTCATATCGGGATTCATACTTGGCTGGTTCATCTTCCGTGGCTTCTTCCGCCGCGAGGGCGTGAAGGAGGAACTTCTGGACTCGCTTCTGTATACTCTTCTTTTCGGCACCCTCATCGGCGCCCGTCTCGGTCACTGCATCTTTTACCAGCCGGAATATTATTTCGGCAGTCTCCATGGCTTCCTTGAAATCTTCATGCCGTGGAAAGGCGGACTCGCCAGTCATGGCGGTACCATTATGCTGCTTATAGCAATGTGGTGGTATGCAAAGCATTACGGAAAGAAGAACGGCTTTGATTTCGTATGGATTCTTGACCATCTCGCTATCGCCACCGCCTTTGCGGCCTGCTTCATCAGGCTTGGCAATCTGTTCAATTCAGAAATTTACGGTGACGTAACCGCTCTTCCTTGGGGCTTCATCTTTGACCTTAGGGGAGAAACACTGCCGAAGCATCCTACGCAGCTCTATGAGGCCGGCTCATACCTGCTTCTCGGAGTCCTGCTTATGGGTCTTTATAAATTCAGGCTTGAGAAGCTCTATAGAGGTACGTTCATCGGCATTTTCTTCATCATCTGCTTCGGTATGCGCTTCCTGATAGAATTCATAAAGGAGCCGCAGGTAGGTTTCGAAGAAAATATGGCCCTCAATATGGGACAGCTTCTTTCAATCCCATTCATCCTGCTTGGAATCGGCTTCCTGA
This sequence comes from uncultured Bacteroidia bacterium, assembly GCA_902795785.1. Taxonomy (GTDB): domain Bacteria; phylum Bacteroidota; class Bacteroidia; order Bacteroidales; family UBA932; genus Cryptobacteroides. The sequence continues at coordinate 3,405 of CADBMK010000108.1, forward strand.
TCTGGGCCTACGCCAAGAAAATACCGGCTGCTCTCAAGAAATAATCTTCGACTTTTAGGACGGAAACGCTAAAAAATGTTCTATTTTACCACTGATTAGACCTATAAGGTGGTAAAATGGGGTGTACTGTGGTATGCCGTGCTCTTGTGGAACTAATTTTGTTATTTTTGCATCCGAAAAAATAGAGTATATAAATATCTTTTCAGGGTTAGTTTGTTAACTATTAATTATTTATCATGAATAGAATCATAGTTTGTGCCGCTACTTTGGCCTTAGCCGCAGCCATGCCGCTCAAGGCCCTGGCTCAGGAAGCAGCCCCGGCGGACACATCGACAGCAGTCATCACATTGGAACAGGCTCTGCAGATCGCTCTGAGCGAGAATGAGACTGTCAAAATTGCCGATATGGAGATAGAGAGGACTGGATATGCTAAAAAGGGTACATATGCCTCCCTTCTTCCTCAGGTTGATCTCACCGGAAGTTACATGAGAACAATCAAGAAGCAGGTGATGTATATGGATATGGATATGAGTTCATTCTTCGGAGGCTCTGAAAGCACAGGAAGCACCGGAAGTACCGGCACCACCGAAGAATCATCTTCTTCAAAGGGATCTGGAATTGAAGTGGGCCGTGACAACACGTACAGCGGAGGTCTCACCGCTTCTATGCCTCTTATCAACTTCCAGCTCTGGAAGAGCCTGAAGATTTCAGGCCAGGAAGTAGACCTCGCGGTTGAGAAGGCCCGTTCTTCACGCCTCGATATGGTTTCACAGGTTAAGCAGGCTTATTTCGGAGTCCTCTTCGCAAAGGAGGCCCTGAACGTTTACAAGAGTGTCTATGACAACGCCGTTGAGAACTTCCAGAAGACTGAGAGCCGCTACAATGCGCAGAAGGCATCCGAACTGGAGTACACCAGGGCCAAGACAAATGTAGCAGCCGCCATTCCTGACGTCTACAACGCCGAGGCTTCCGTAATCCTCGCCCTCTGGCAGCTCAAGGCTGTGATGGGCGTCAACCTCGAGAAGAACATCGACATCGCCGGCAGCCTTTCTGACTATGCCGGCACGATGCTGCGTGACATCGCCGACAACTCAGAGGTGAACCTCGAGTACAATACCACAATGCGTCAGCTTTCAATCCAGGCGGAGGAACTTGCCAATAACGTTCGCCTCAAGCAGTACGCATACCTTCCTACGCTGGCTGCCACGTTCTCATACACGGCAAACGCCATGACAAATGACTTCAAGTTCAGCGAGTATCAGTGGACTCCTTACTCTTATGTGGGACTCAGCCTCACTATTCCAATCTTCTCAGGCGGAAAGAGATACAACGACGTCCGTCAGGCAAGGGTACAGAAGACTGAACTCGAACTTACCATGAAGGATACGGAGCGCAAGCTCAGGATTGCCATCCGTCAGTATCTCAACACGATGGAGGCTAATATGAAGAGCTACAACGCGGCACTTGAGACCGTAGCCCTGGCTCAGAAGGCCTACGACATCTCCGCAAAGAGTTATCAGGTGGGCAAGAGCACCATTACGGACCTGAATGACGCACAGCTCGCCCTCACTCAGGCAAAACTTGCCGAATCACAGGCTGTTTACAACTTCCTTGTGGCAAAGACAGGTCTTGAGCAGACCATCGGTTTTGATTTCGTTGAAAAATAAAAAGTTACATATATGAAAAAGACATTCAGAACATTTCTTATGATAGCCGCAGCAGTTGCTGCAGCAAGCTGTGGAAGCTCCGACAAGGGCCAGCAGCAGACAGAGCAGGCACCTGTGGAGAGGGCCTCAAAGGTATCAGTCGCTACTGCAACCATCGAAGAGGTTTCCCAGGATATGGTTTACACTTCAACGGTAAAGGCTAACGCCGTCAATAATATCGCCCCTCAGGCAGGCGGCAGGATCCAGAAGATCCGCGCCGAGATCGGAGACTTCGTCAATGCAGGCCAGGTGCTTGCCGAGATGGACAAGGTTAGCCTCGAGCAGGCAAAGCTTCAGATGGTCAACGACTCCACCGAGCTGGGCAGAATCAAACAGCTCTATGCTCAGGGCGGCGTCTCAAAGTCCGACCTTGAAGCTATGGAACTTGCATACAGCGTTCACAAGACCACTTATGAGAACCTCCTTGAGAACACTATCCTCCGTTCTCCAATCTCAGGCGTGGTTTCAGCCCGCAACTATGATAAGGGAGACATGTATTCAGGCTCACCTCTGTTTGTGGTTGAGCAGATTACTCCGGTTAAACTCCTGGCAGGCGTTTCCGAGACTGACTACACCCGTGTAAAGAAGGGCGACAAGGTTGAGGTAACGGTTGACGCCATCCCTGGCCGTACATTCGAAGGCCGCATCAAGCGTCTCTATCCTACTGTTGACGCCAATACCCACACCTTCAACGTAGAGGTTGAGGTTCAGAACAGCAACCGCATTCTTCGCCCGGGCATGTTTGCAAGGGTAAAGGTGTTCTTCGGCTCAAACAAGAGCGTAACCGTGCCTGACATTGCAGTTGTAAAGCAGCAGGGCTCAAGCGTACGCTATGTCTATGTAAAGGACGGAGATACTGCAGCCCTCAGGGTTGTCAAGATTGGCCGCCACTATGGAAACAGATATGAAATCCTCGAAGGTCTTTCAGAGGGTGACGTGGTAGTCACCAAGGGAAGCGCCAGCCTTAGAAACGGTTCAAAGATCGAGGTTGAAGATTAATTCAGGAGGTAATTTAGTATGAGTATTTTCAGATCAGCAGTGAAGAACTCGGTAACGACGGCCCTGGTTTTCGTGGCCTTCGCTATCTTCGGTATCTTCTCGCTCATGAATACGTCCCTTGCCCTCTACCCGGACTTCGACGCCAACGTGATTCTTGTCATGTCGACGTACCAGGGTGCGAGCGCGAGCGACATCGAAACCAATGTCACGAAGGTGCTCGAGAATTCGCTGAACGGTGTCAGCGATCTCAAGAACCTGTCGTCTCAGTCGAGGGAGAACGTTTCCCTCATCACACTTGAATTTGAATACGGAACAGATATTGACAAGGCAATGAACGACGTCCGTGATAAACTGGACCTCGTATCCATGTCCCTTCCGGACGCAGCCTCAACGCCTGTGCTGTTCAAGTTCAGCGCCGACGATATGCC
>CADBMK010000109.1 GCA_902795785.1 uncultured Bacteroidia bacterium
GCCCAGGCCACATCCTCCGGACGGCGGATCTGATAACTCCACTTGGTGATAGGAATTGTCATGCCGAGAACATCGGTTTCCTGGAAAGCATCAGTTCCAAGCAAAGCGGTACCGACCTGACCGGCCACCACGACAAGAGGCGTAGAATCTATCATAGCATCGGCTATACCGGTGATGACATTGGTTGCGCCAGGGCCTGAGGTCACAAGCACCACCCCGGCCTTGCCCTTTACACGGGCGTAACCCTGGGCTGCGTGAACAGCGCCCTGCTCATGACGGACAAGGATATGGCGAATCTTATCCTTGTAATCATAGATCTTGTCATAGATAGCCACATTCTGTCCTCCAGGGTAACCGAAAAGCGTGTCAACGCCTTCCGCCTCGAGGGATTTAAGGAATATCTCAGATCCTTTGAACTTTTCTGCTTCCATTTTATATACTTAATCTTCAATGATTCTAACTGCACCCTTGTCCGCCGAGCTAACCATGGCGGCATAAGCCTTGAGGGCCTTGCTGACCGTCCTCTGTCTGAAAGGAGGGGTAAATGCCTTCTTGCCCCTTGCCTCTTCTTCCTTCCTTCTCTGAGCGAGCTCCTCGTCAGAGAGACGGACATTGATCTTTCGTGAAGGGATGTCAATCTCGATGACATCGCCGTCGCGGAGAAGGCCGACGTTTCCGCCCGCAGCAGCCTCAGGAGAAATATGTCCGATGCTAAGGCCTGAAGTACCGCCGCTGAAACGGCCGTCCGTAATGAGGGCACATTCCTTTCCGAGATGCATACTCTTGATATAAGAGGTAGGATAAAGCATTTCCTGCATTCCAGGGCCACCCTTAGGGCCTTCATAGAGGATGACAACCACATCACCGCTCTTGACTTTGCCGCCGAGGATTCCTTCGCAGGCAGCCTCCTGAGAGTCAAACACCTTGGCCTTTCCTTCAAAATGCCAGATTGACTCGTCAACACCGGCGGTCTTGATAACGCAGCCGTCCAGTGCTATGTTGCCGAAGAGGACACCGAGACCTCCATCCTTTGTATAGGCATGCTCAAGATCCCTGATGCAACCCTTCTGCCTGTCAAGGTCGAATTCATCATAGTAATTTTCCTGACTTCCAAGAACGATGTTGTATCTGTTGCCAGGAGCGCTTGAATATACCTTCCTGGCCTCATCAGAAGGATTGCCAAGAAGATTGTACTTCTCAATTTCCTGAGCAAGCGTCATTCCGTCAACCCTTTTAAGGGAAGTATCCACGAGACCGCCTTTTGCAAGTTCGTTCATAATACCGACGATACCGCCCGCACGGTTGACATCCTGGATATGATACTTGGCAGTATTAGGTGCAACCTTGCAGATGCAAGGGACTTTGCGAGAAAGCATATCGATATCTTTCATCTTGAAATCAGCCTGTGCCTCGTTGGCTACGGCAAGAAGATGAAGGACAGTGTTTGTCGAACCGCCCATTGCGATATCGAGGGTCATTGCATTGAGGAAGGCCTGACGGGTAGCGATACTTCTAGGAAGAACGCTCTCGTCTCCATCCCTATAATACTTATATGCATTCTCAACAATCTGGCGCGCAGCCTTCTTGAAAAGAAGCTCAATCCTGTTCTTGTGAGTAGCGAGGATTGTTCCGTTTCCAGGAAGAGCAAGGCCGATGGCCTCAGTAAGGCAGTTCATGGAATTGGCTGTAAACATACCGGAACAGCTTCCGCAGGTAGGACAGGCGTGATTCTCAACCTCTGCCACCTCGGCATCGGAAAGGGTAGGATCCGCAGACTTGATCATTGCGTCGATCAGGTCAAGTTTGGCGCTTCCAAGCACGCCGGCTTCCATAGGACCGCCACTTACAAAAATCGTCGGGATATTGAGCCTCATTGCGGCAATCAACATACCCGGCGTAATCTTGTCACAATTACTGATGCAAACCAACGCATCGGCTTTATGCGCATTGCACATATACTCAACGCTATCGGCTATGATATCTCTTGAAGGCAAAGAATACAGCATTCCGTCATGGCCCATGGCGATTCCGTCATCAACGGCAATGGTATTGAATTCAGCGGCGAAGCAGCCGAGTTTCTCTATCTCCGCCTTAACGATCTGACCGGCCTCATGAAGATGAGTATGACCCGGAACGAACTGAGTGAATGAATTGGCGATGGCAATAACAGGCTTGCCCATCTGCTCCCTCTTCATACCATTAGCCACCCAGAGCGCTCTTGCGCCGGCCATCCTTCTGCCATCCTGAGTAACTGCACTTCGTAATTGATGTTTCATTTTATTTAAAAACTTATTGTCTTCTTGCAAAACGAGCCCCTCTCATACTCTGAGAAGGGCTCGTTAATATCCTTAAATCTATATTACGCACGACTTCCCAGAGTTTATGGTTTCACCACAAGCACTGGTAGAATAATCACGACGATAATAGATAAACTGAGTGTCATAAAAACTAATTCAACACGCGTCCAACCGTTGAACGCATCACAAAAATAGGAAATCAAAATGACTAAGCAAAGAATATTCATAAAAATATTTAAAAATTATGTCAATTTAGATTTTCTTTCCTTTATGCCACGCTTGCATAGATATTTATTCTATTCCCTAAAAATCCCACAAGTAATTCTACTCCATTTTAAAGATTTAACAAAACCCAGACCTCTCAAAAAACACCCCGTTCGTTCTCCCGTACATTTTGGGGCTCTCTGGTGTACGGCAGACACATCGAACCTTGTCCCGTACATTTTTGGGCCCTCTGGTGTACGGCAGACACTTCAATCCTCGTCCCGTACATTTTTGGCCCCTCTGGTGTACGGGAGGTGGCCATGCTCACGTAAGGAGGGCGGCTGGTAGGGTCGGCCGAAGCCCGTGGCCGCCCGCGGCCTCGTGAGCGGGGGAACCACAAGCGAAGCGACGTGGTGGGATGAGCGGAGCGAAGGCGTACGGACGGAGCCAGCCGGCGCCCAATCTTCTCCCGTACACTTTGGGGCTCTCTGGTGTACGGCAGACACATCGAACCTTGTCCCGTACATTTTTGGCCCCTCTGGTGTACGGCAGA
>CADBMK010000110.1 GCA_902795785.1 uncultured Bacteroidia bacterium
AACCGCCTCTTACTATTGTAAGAAGCGGTTAGTGATTCCGTAGGGATTCGAACCCTAGACCCACAGATTAGAAATCTGTTGCTCTATCCAGCTGAGCTACGGAACCATCCTGATTTTGCAGTTTGCAAAATTGGACTGCAAATATAAGGCTTTTTTTAGTGTTTGCAATTATTTTTATTTCTTCTTGACGCTGAGCGCCTGAAGGAGGACTACGGATGCCAGACCGATTACCATCCAAAGGATTGCGCCCGGAATGTGAAGGCTGGACATGTCTGCGGTGCCGGCGGCGGCAATCGCGTCAAGGTTTGCCCAGGGCCATACCTTGATGAGTGAACCGATGACGAATCCGACCAGGATGAGCATGGTCTGACGCTCGAAGCGCTCAAGTGTCCAATGGAGGAACTTTGAGAAGGCAAGGATGCCGATGATACAGCCAAGTCCGAATACTCCGAGGACCTTTGTGTCAAGGGCGCTGACTGCGGACATGATATATTCGTATTTGCCAAGAATCAGCAGGACGAAACTGCCGGATACTCCGGGAAGGATCATCGTGCAGATTGCTATGGCTCCGCAGAGGAACACGAACAGAGCCGTGTCAGGAGTGGTGGTAGGGGAGAGCGTGCATACGGCAACTCCCAGGGCGGCTCCGATGACAGTCCAGATGAAGTCCGAAGCCTTCCAGCCCTTGATGTCCAGGAGCATTACCACGGCGGATGCCGCTATCATTCCGAAGAAGAAGCCCCAGGTCTGGATTGGGTAGTAGGCAAGGACATATTCCATCAGCTTGGCCAGAGAGAAGATGCTGAGGATGACTCCTATTAAAAGGGCCGTGAGGAAAGATCCGTTGATGCTTTTCCAGAATTCCCTGAAATTACCGTGGAGGAGTTTTTTGTATGTTGCCGGAACCATCAGTGAGTTGATGGAATCGATAATCTCTGAATATATGCCGGTAAGAAGGGCGATGGTGCCTCCGGAAACGCCCGGGACAACATTGGCTGCGCCCATAAGAAAGCCTTTCAGGCCTGTTATGATATGTCTGGTCATTCTTGTTTGGGATAAAGATTCTTGTGTTGGTTTAGATAACCCTTTCGAGAATCTGTCTGATTGCGGAGAAGGCATCCGCCTCGTTGAGGGACTTTTCAGCCGGATCGTTGACTACCAGGTCAAAGACATTGCCATAGATTTGCTTGCGGCCAATCTTGAATCTGGCGTGCGAGAGGTTGGCCATGTACTCCAGAGGGTAGCAGTCGTCCTTGATGAGGGAGATAAAAAGGTCAGGCTCGCTTCCGAGAAGAAGGGAGACCTTCTCCCGTGAAGGCTTTCCGAACCAGTTGAGGTCTTTGCGCAGGACGGTGGTGGTGATGCTTGTGATGAGCCTTTCTTCCTTGGTAATCTTCCTGAAATCCAGGAAGAAGATTTCTCCCTTGATGTTATGGTCACGGTAGAAGGCCTGAAGACGGATCTTACAGGTATCGAAGGAAGTGTCTTCAACGTCGATAAAGGCCACGGCGGACTTTATTTCCTTCATTGGAAGGAAGCCGGTGGGCTCGTTGCTCGAGTCTTTTTTCAGGCTCCTTGTCCTGAGAAATGTCTTGACTGAATCTAGCATAGTCTGATTAACTGTTTCTTGCTATGATTTCACGGATTTCTTTTTTAGCATCCTTCCATCTTGGAATGTCTATCTTGGAACCGATGACTTCAACAACCTTGGCGGCGATAACGGAGCCTATCTCTCCGCACACTTTCAAAGGCATGCCCAGGCTGTGGGCATAGAGGAAGCCGGCTGCATAGGTGTCTCCGGCACCGGTGGCGTCGATGGCCTTTGCCGGCCAGGCGCCAATCTGGTAGAATTCATCCTTGTTGCGGACCATGGATCCCGTCTTTCCGGTTTTCACGACGGCGATGTCGCAGATACGGGCGATTTCGTCGATGGCTTCGCGTGGAGGTAGTTTGGTGAATGCCTTTGACTCGGTCTCGTTGGCGAAGACGATGTCCACATAGTTCTCTACGATATCGTGAAGGAAGGCGTTGTTGCTTTCTACGACATTGTATGAGGCCATGTCGATGGAAATGGTGCATCCTGCGGCCTTGGCCATCTCAACGGCCCTGCGGATGAGCGCCTGGTTCTGGACGAGATAACCTTCGATGTGGAAGTAGTCGTAGCCTTCGAAGTATTCAGGCTTGAGGTCGTCGGGACCCAGCTCGAGGGTGGCGCCCATATAGTCGGCGAAGGTGCGCTCAGCATTGCTGCCCGTTATGAAAACCATGGCGCGTCCGGAAACGTCCTTGCCCCTGAGGAGCGTGGATTTGATTCCGCACTGGCTCTGGTCGCTCTGGAACAGGGCACCGACCTCGTCGTTTCCGATCTTGCCGATAAAACCGGACGGCATTCCGAAAATTGCGGTGTCGGCGATGGTGTTGGCGGCGCTTCCGCCTGCCACGTACTGCACGCCAAGCGGCTTGATTTCATCGAAGATCTTGTTGCTGGTCTCCTTGTCAACCCACTGCATGCTGCCTTTCGGAAGGTGGTACTTGTTCAAAAGTGTATCATCGGGGAGAACGGCCAGTATGTCCGTAAGGGCGTTTCCCATTCCGAGGATAGATTTCATATTCGAGTTATTTAACTCGCAAATTTACTAAATTTGCCTGTATGAATGAAATCGTTGTAAAAATATTCAAATATGTCATTTCGGCGGCTCTTGCTGCCGTTCTTCTCTGGTTTTCATTCAGGGGAGTGAGCTGGAACGATTTCGTCGGCGCCCTCAGGAGCTGCCGCTGGGAGTATGTGCTTCTGTCGATGGCTACCGGGCTTCTCTCATTTTACATCAGGGCATTAAGGTGGAGGCTCGTCCTTCTGCCGGTTGACCCGAAAGTGAAGCGCAAGACCTGCTTCAATGCTGTGAATATCAGCTATGTGGCCAATATGGTCCTGCCCCGGGTGGGCGAGTTTGTCAGGTGCGCCTATGTGACGGCGGACTCGTCAAAGAATGAAAAAGGAGAGAAACTGGCGTCATACGACAAGGTCCTCGGAACCGTGGTGGTGGACAGGAGCAGCGATATCCTGATGATGGTAATTCTGCTGGTACCCTGCATAATCCTGGGCTGGAACCGTTTCGGTGCCTTCTTCGCCGAGAAGATATTCGGGCCAATGGCTGCAGGTTTCAACCTGTGGTATATCCTGGTAATCGTTGCCGTAATTGCGGCCGGTGCGTTTGTTGTGTCCAGGGTGAAGGCCTTTTCCGGCTTTGCTTCAGGGGTGTGGAACGGATTCAAAGCCTGCTTCAGAATGGAGCATACGGGGCTTTTCATCTTCTACTCCTTCTTCCTGTGGGGACTATATTGGTTCATGAGCCTGGCGATATTCTGGGCGGTGAGTGATATCAGCCCAGAAGTGCTGGGCGCAGTGGACGGCCTTGACATCTTTTTCCTTATGATTGTGGGCGCTCTGTCGTCACTGGTGCCGGTGCCGGGAGGATTCGGAGCCTTCCATTATCTCCTCAGCCTTGCACTTACAACCGTGTATGGCGTCCCTGCCCATATCGCCATAGTGTTTGCCACCCTCTCGCACGAGTCACAGGCCCTTATTCAGGGCTCGGCGGGATTTGTCTCGTATATTTGGGAGACACTGCGTGTAAGGAGTTCTAAATAAATAGTTAACTTTGTGGGTTGTTTAACTTGCAGAATAAAAATCGTCTGAAAAATGAGAAACGTTTTTCTAACAAATACACTCTCCCGTCAGAAGGAGCTTTTCAAACCAATCAATCCGGGCCATGTCGGAATGTATGTGTGCGGACCGACCGTTTACGGTGACGCTCATCTCGGACATGCAAGACCAGGTGTTACCTACGATGTGCTTTTCAAGCTGTTCCGTCATCTCGGATACAAGGTAAGGTATGTCAGGAACATCACCGACGTCGGACATCTTGAACATGACGCCGATGAAGGAGAGGATAAGATTGCAAAGAAGGCGCGCCTGGAGCAGCTTGAGCCTATGGAGGTGGTGCAGACCTATACGGAGCGCTACCACGAGGCCATGCGAATGCTCAACAGCGCAGCTCCGTCAATCGAGCCGCGTGCATCGGGACATATCATCGAGCAGATAGAGACGGTGAAGAAGATCCTGGATGCCGGCTATGCCTACATCAGCAACGGAAGCGTTTACTTTGACGTGGCAAAATACAACAAGGACCATAAGTACGGCATCCTCTCAGGACGTTCACTGGACGATACCCTGGAGGGAACCCGCAGCCTGGACGGCCAGGATGACAAGCGCGCCCCTTATGACTTTGCGCTCTGGAAGAAGGCCGACCCAAGCCATATCATGCACTGGCCTTCACCTTGGAGCGAGGGCTTCCCGGGATGGCATCTCGAGTGCTCCGTGATGGGTGAAAAGTATCTTGGACACGACTTCGACATCCACGGTGGCGGAATGGACCTTATGTTCCCTCATCACGAGTGTGAAATAGCCCAGAACGTGGCCTCACGCGGAACACGCGGAGTACATTATTGGGTACACAACAATATGATCACCATAAACGGCCAGAAGATGGGCAAGTCCCTGGGCAACTTCATTACGCTTCCTGAACTTTTCAGCGGAAGCCATCCGAAGCTGGAACAGGCCTACAGCCCGATGACGGTGCGTTTCTTCATCCTTCAGGCTCATTACCGCGGAACCCTCGATTTCAGTAATGAGGCGCTTCAGGCTGCCGAGAAGGGATATAAGAGGGTAATGCAGGCTGCCAAGGACCTTCGCGCCCTTGCGGCTGCGGAAGGAGTGGTTTCTCCTGTGGTAGGAACAGAAGGACACAAGGCCAGCGAAATGATCTACGGAGAGTTCGTGACTGATGTCGCTCCTGATACCTGCCCTGCAACAACACCTGAAGTTAAGGCTGTATTTGACGGAGTTTACGATTCGCTCTGCGACGACCTTAACACTCCGGTGGCCCTCAGCCATATCTTTGAGGCCGTGCGTATCATCAATACCGCAAAGGATAAAAAGATCAAACTCAGCAAGGGAGACTACGAGACGCTCGTGCGCCTGTTTGACGACGTGTTCTACGGAGTCCTCGGACTCAAGGATGAGGAGGGCGAAGGCGGCAAGATGGGAAAGACAGTTGCAGGCCTTATGAATATGGTGCTTGAGGAAAGGGCCAAGGCAAAGGCTGCCAAGGACTGGACCACCTCTGACTATATCCGTGACGAACTCAAGAAACTCGGCATCTCCGTCAAGGACGGAAAGGACGGAGCCGAATGGACCATTGAATAGTATTTCTGTTATTGAAATAAGGGTATGAAGCTTGTTTCCTGGAATGTCAACGGCCTGAGGGCCGTGGTCGGCAAGGGCTTCGGCGAGGCCTTTGAGAGTCTGGATGCGGATATCTTCTGTCTTCAGGAGACTAAAATGCAGGCCGGGCAGCTGGACCTCCAGTTCCCGGGTTACCAGTCTTTCTGGAATTATGCCGATAAGAAGGGCTATTCCGGAACGGCTGTCTATACCCGTCTGAATCCTGTGTCCGTGACCTATGGAATGGGTATTGACGAGCATGACCATGAGGGACGCGTCATCACCCTTGAGATGGAAGACTTCTATCTTGTCTGCGTATATACTCCAAACTCCCAGGATGGACTGAGACGCCTTGACTACAGGATGAAGTGGGAGGATGATTTCCGCTCCTATCTGCTTGGCCTTTCTGAAAAGAAGGGCGTTATCGTCTGTGGTGACCTTAACGTGGCCCATAACGAGATAGATATCAAGAATCCGGCGAGCAACAGGCGTAATGCCGGCTTTACGGACGAGGAGAGGGAAAAGATGACAACCCTTCTCGGAAGCGGTTTCGTGGACTCTTTCAGAAGCCTTCACCCGGATGAGGTGAAGTATTCCTGGTGGTCTTACCGCTTTCACGCAAGAGAGAACAACGCAGGTTGGCGCATAGATTATTTCCTTGTGTCGGAGTCTCTGAGGGACCGTATCGCAGGGGCTGAAATCCATAACGAGATATTCGGCTCGGACCACTGTCCCGTTGAACTGGACCTTGCCTGAAAGGCCCTGTTTTTGGGATTTTAAATTTTTTAAAAAATTATTGAAAATCCTTTTGCCCTCCGCCGGGAAATTAGTACCTTTGCGCTCGTTGAAATTAAACAATATCGCTTGATGAAAGTCGCAATTATTATGGGCTCCACCAGCGACCTCGACGTAATGAGGCCCGCAATGGAAACTCTCGACCTCTTTGGGGTTGAATATGAAAAGAAAGTCATCAGTGCGCATCGTACACCGGATCTGATGTGCGAATATGCAAAGAGCGCCAAAAGCCGCGGAATCGGCGCCATCATAGCAGGCGCGGGAGGTGCGGCACACGTAGCCGGAGTGGTAGCGGGAATGACAACCGTACCGGTCATCGGAGTGCCGATCCAGACCAAGGCCCTTGGCGGAATGGATTCGCTCCTTTCTATAGTGCAGATGCCGGGCGGAATACCGGTGGCGACCATGGCAATCAACGGGTCGAAAAATGCAGCTCTGCTGGCAGTTGAAATCTTCGCTCTGACTGATGAGGGCCTCTCGGAAAAGCTCTCAAGGTACAGGCAGGAACAGACGCAGAAAGTACTAGATACAGAAATATAAAAAGCTAAGAAGGTGTCTTGCGGACAGGGGTCTGCGAGTCACCTTCGCCAGTTATAAATATACAGAACACAGATGAATTACAGGGTATTCGTTGAAAAGTATCCGGAGTTTCAGGTTGAGGCGCACAGCCTCATGTCTGAACTGAATGAGAATCTCCAGCTTAATCTTAAGTCACTCAGACTTCTCAATGTCTATGATTTGTTCGGCTTCACGCCGGAGCTCCTTGAGAAGAGCCGCTACACCGTATTCGGTGAGATTGTAACAGACAAGGTTTCCGATGAATGCAACCTCGAAGGCACAAAGTACATTGCCGTAGAGTATCTTCCTGGTCAGTTCGACCAGAGGGCCGCATCGGCCGTTGACTGCGTCCGCCTCATCGATCCTTCAGCCCAGGTCAACATCAAGAGCTCAAAACTCATCATCCTTGACGGCGACGTCACCGAGGAAGTGCTGGACAAGATCCGTCACTATTACATCAATGCGGTTGAGTCACGTCAGAAGGACCTTTCCAAGCTGACCGATACCGAACATGCCGCTGTAAAGCCCGTTCCTGTCCTCGAGGGCTTCACCTCGATGAAGGAGGAGGAACTGGCACCGTTCTGCAAGAAGATGGGCCTGGCGATGAACAGCGACGACCTCCGCGAGGTGGTAAACTACTTCAAGGCCGAGGGCCGCGAGCCAAATGAGACTGAACTCCGTATCCTCGATACATACTGGAGCGACCACTGCCGCCACACGACCTTCACCACCGAACTCCAGGAGATTGGCGTTGAGGAATCCTTCATGAAGGAGGAGATTGACGGCACCCTCAACCTCTACCTGAAGATGAGGAAGGAACTGGGCCGCGAGAACAAGGGCCTCAACCTTATGGATATGGCCACCATCGGTGCAAGGTACCTCCGCAAGGAAGGCTATCTGGACGATATGGAGGTCAGCGAGGAAAACAATGCCTGCAGCGTTTACGTTGACGTGGACAATGACGGCGTCATCGAGAAGTGGCTCCTGATGTTCAAGAACGAAACCCACAACCATCCTACGGAAATCGAGCCGTTCGGAGGTGCAGCAACCTGTCTTGGCGGAGCCATCCGTGACCCGCTGTCAGGACGTGCCTATGTATATCAGGCGATGCGTGTCACCGGAGCCGGCAACATCTACAAGCCTGTGGCCGAAACAATCGCGGGTAAACTCCCTCAGAGGGTTATCACCCACAAGGCTGCCGCAGGATATTCAAGTTACGGAAACCAGATCGGACTTGCAACTACGCACGTCCGCGAGATATATCACGAAGGCTATACCGCAAAACGTCTTGAGGTGGGCGCCGTAGTAGGAGCCGTAAAGGCGGAGAATGTCAGAAGGGAGTCTCCTGTTCCTGGCGATGTCGTGATCCTTTTGGGAGGACGCACCGGCCGTGACGGTATCGGAGGCGCTACCGGTTCTTCAAAGGAACATACGGAAGAGTCACTTGAGACCTGCGGAAGCGAGGTACAGAAGGGAAATGCTCCTGAGGAGAGAAAGATTCAGCGTCTTTTCCGCCGTCCTGAGGTTACCAAACTCATCAAGAAGTCCAACGACTTCGGTGCGGGCGGAGTAAGTGTGGCCATCGGCGAGCTTTCAGACGGTCTGGACATCTACCTTGACCGCGTTCCTACCAAATACGCAGGAATGAACTCTACCGAACTTGCCATCAGCGAGAGCCAGGAAAGAATGGCTGTAGTTGTGGAGAAGAAGGATATGGAGCAGTTCATGGAGTACTGCCACAGCGAGAATATCGAGGTTACCCACGTGGCTGACGTCACCGGTACCGAAAGGATGATAATGTACAACGGCGGCCAGAAGGTCGTTGACCTGAAGCGCTCATTTATCGATTCTGCCGGAGCAAAGCACTATGCAAAGGCAATGATCGGTGCCGTTGAGGATGTGGATCCGTTCGTGCGCGACATCGAGGGTGAGGATCTCAAGGAGAAGATCTACAACAATCTCCAAGACCCTAACGTCGTAAGCCAGAAGGGCCTTATTGAGATGTTTGACTCAACCATCGGACGTTCAACCGTCCTCATGCCTTTCGGTGGCGAGCTTCAGACGACAGAAACCCAGGTTTCCGTGCAGAAACTTCCTACTGACGGCTATACCGATACGGCCAGCATGATGGCCTTCGGTTTCAACCCTTACATCAGCAGCTGGAGCCCATATCACGGAGCAGCATACTCAGTTGTAGAGGCTTGTACCAAGGTGGTTGCAGCCGGCGGTTCATACGAGAAGATGCGCTTCTCATACCAGGAGTACTTCGAGCGTATGACTCACGACCCTAAGGTATGGGGTAAGCCTATGAGCGCCCTTCTCGGTGCACTCAAGATGCAGAAGGAGCTTCACCTCCCGTCAATCGGAGGAAAAGACTCGATGAGCGGTACATTTGAACACATCAACGTGCCTCCTACACTCATCGCCTTCGGTATCACCACCGTAAATGCAAACAACGTAATCTCTCCTGAACTCAAGTGGGAGGGAAACAAACTCTATATTATCAAACATACCCCTCTTGCCAACAGGATGCCTGATACGGACCAGCTTCAGAAGAACTGGAAGTTCGTTCAGGAAAAGATAGCTGACAAGACCATCGTTGCCGCGTGGTCAGTAGGATTCGGCGGTGTTGCTGAGGCCCTTTGCAAGATGTCTTTCGGCAACGCCTTCGGAGTTGACGTCAAACTGAGCGAGGAGGATCTTTTCAATCTCAGTTACGGTAGCATCGTAGTTGAGGCTGAAGGTGAACTCGATTATGTGAACGCGCAGCTTCTGGGTACGGTTACTTCCGGTGAGGACGGCAACCTCAGGATCAACGGCAAGAATGTCAGCATCTTTGACCTGATGGAAGCAAATCAGGCTAAGTTCGGCAGCGTTTATCCTTATTACAGCACACCTGACCAGAAGAAGGTTCTTCCTAAGGGTGCCGAGGCTTTGAAGCCGTTCAAGGCAAAGAAGGCGGATCTCAAGTACAAGGGTGAGAAGATTGAAAAGCCTATCGCTTATCTTCCTGTATTCCCTGGAACGAACTGCGATTACGATACTGCCAAGGCGTTCCGCAAGGCCGGAGCCGAGGTCAGGATGAGCGTATTCTGCAACCTTACCGAGAAGGATATATTCGAATCCATCGCAACAATGAAGAAGAATATCGAGGAGTGCCAGATCCTCATGTTCTGCGGCGGATTCTCAGCCGGTGACGAACCTGACGGAAGCGGTAAGTTCATCGCCAACGTAATCAACAACAAGGAAATCTCAGAGGCAATCAGCGGCCTTATCGCCCGCGGCGGCCTCATCCTCGGAATCTGCAACGGTTTCCAGGCTCTCGTCAAGTCAGGCCTCCTGCCTTACGGAGAGACCGGAAAGGTCAACGTGGATTCTCCTACACTTTTCAGGAACGATATTAACCGCCATATCTCACAGATGGTTACGACACGAGTTGCTACAACCAACTCACCTTGGCTCGCAGGCATGGAGATTGGCCAGGAGTTTACAATTGCCGTCAGCCACGGCGAGGGTAAGTTCGTAGTCAAGGAGGAACTTGCAAAGGAACTCTTCGCAAACGGACAGGTTGCCTTCCAGTATGTTGACCCTCTCGATGAGAACATCACGATGGAGTCACCATACAACCCTAACGGTTCATATTACGCAATCGAGGGAATCATCAGCAAGAACGGACAGATTCTTGGAAAGATGGGCCATAGCGAGCGTTATGAGAACAACCTCTTCAAGAACATAGAGGCAGATCTGTATCAGCCTCTCTTTGAAAACGCAGTAAGATATTTCAGAGGCGAATAATGGATACCAGTGATATCATCCACGATGGTGTTTCCATCAAGATCTACAGCGCTGACGAGCCTGACAAGGTGGTAATCAGCTTCACCGACGATATCACCGCATTCTACAAAATCAAGAAGGCGGTTATCAACGGCAAGGGCGTGTGGTGCAACAATATTTCCTCGATGATTTCGAGGGCTCTCCAGAAGGAGGGGGTGCCTACGTATTTCGTGCGCCAGCTTAATGACACCCAGCAGCTCTGCTACAAGGTCAACGTGTTCCAGCTGGAAGTGATTGTGAGAAACGTAATAGCCGGCTCCCTTTCACAGAGGCTCGGCCTTGCGGAAGGCACCGTCCCTGCGGAGCCTATCATCGACCTCTGCTACAAGAACTCCAGCCTTGGAGACCCGCTCATCAATGAGTACCACGCCATTGCGCTGGGTCTTCTGCGCAAGGAAGAACTTGAGCGCATCAAGGACCTCACGGTGAAGATCAACGAGATTCTGGTTCCGATATTCAAGAGCATAGGCATCACGCTGGTGGACTTCAAGATTGAGTTCGGCCGTATGCCGGACGGTTCAATCGTGATGGCGGACGATATCACACCTGACAGCGCCCGTTTCTGGGACATAGAGACCGGAGAGCGTCTTGACAAGGACCGTTTCCGCAACGACAGCGGCCGCGTCGGCTATGCTTACCAGACTGTATATGAACGTCTCAAGACTTTGAACTTATGATAAAGGATCTGAAAGGAATTCACGAAGAATGCGGAGTATTCGGCATCTGGGGCGTCCCTAACGCCGCCGAGCTTACATACTACGGTCTCCATTCCCTCCAGCACAGAGGCCAGGAAGGCTGCGGTATCGTCAGCGTCAATGACGAGGGCACGCTCGGAAGGATCAAGGGCCTCGGCCTGGTAACCGAAGTCTTCAACAACGAGAACCTTAGCAAACTGCCGGGCAGCATGGCTATCGGACACGTCCGTTATTCCACCACCGGCGGCAACAATATCGACAACGTCCAGCCGTTCCTGTTCAAACACAATTCCGGCGATTTCGCCCTTGCCCACAACGGCAACCTTGTAAACAGCAGGCAGCTGCGCAAATATCTTGAAGACAGGGGCAGCCTTTTCCAGAGTACTTCGGACTCGGAGATTCTCGCCCATCTTATCAAGAAGGACGCGGGGGAGCGTTATCGTCCGCGTATCTATCCTATTGTCGAGGCCCTCAATATGCTTGAAGGCGCCTTCGCTTTCCTTATCATGACACAGAACCGCATCTATGCGGCCAGGGATAAATACGGACTCCGTCCGCTTTCAATCGGAAAACTGGGAGACGGATATGTCATCTCCAGCGAGACCTGCGCGTTCAGCGTTGTCGGAGCTGAATTCATCAGGGATGTGGAGCCGGGTGAGATTGTCACCATCGACCATCACGGCATCCGCAGCACCCGTTACTCGGAATACCAGCGTCACGCCATGTGCGCCATGGAATATATCTATTTTGCCCGTCCGGACAGTGACATCGAAGGGGAGAACGTCCACGCCTTCCGCAAGGAAACCGGAAAGATTCTCTTTGAAGAGGCTCCTGTGGATGCGGACATCGTAGTGGGAGTGCCGGACTCCAGCCTCAGCGCCGCCAGCGGCTATGCCGAGGCCAGCGGACTTCCTTACGAGATGGGACTCATCAAGAACAAGTATATCGGAAGAACCTTCATCCAGCCTTCGCAGGAACTGCGTGACAAGGGCGTCAAGATGAAGCTTTCTCCGGTCAAGAGTATAGTTGAAGGCAAGAGACTCATCCTAATCGACGACTCCATCGTCCGCGGAACCACTTCCCGCCGCATCGTAACGATGCTGCGCGAGGC
>CADBMK010000111.1 GCA_902795785.1 uncultured Bacteroidia bacterium
ATCGATCCAAATATTGCAGCAAAGTATATGGGCTATTCTCAGGCAATAACAGATAAATCTAAAAACATTGTCCTTGACGTTGTCCAGACAGACATCGCCTTTAACCCAATCATCGGCATCGATTTCAAGTCTGGAAAGTGGAACGTAGCCGCACGTTACGAGTTCCGCACCGTCTTCCAGCTCAACAACGAGACTGACCAGAACACCTCATCTTCACTTTCACAGTACAACGACGGTCTCAAGATGAGAAGCGACCTTCCTGCCTTCCTTTCAGTCGGCGCAGGTTATGAGGCGACAAACAGATTCAGAGTCTATGCCCAGGGCAATATGTACTTTGACAAGCAGGCCAAGCAGTACGGCGGCCGTGAGAAGGCTCTCAAGGGAAACTGCTGGGAGGCTATCGCAGGTGCTGAATATGACGTCAACAAGTGGCTCACCCTCTCTTGCGGTGTTCAGGATACAGAATTCGGCTTCGGCAAGGACAGGAACTATATCAACGACATGAGTTTCTCAACTCCTTCAACATCGGCTCTCGCCGGTGCCAAGTTCACACTTGCTGAAAACGTCAGCATCGACTTCGGCCTTATGAAGACCTTCTACCGTCATCTCGATAAGGACTCAAACAAGGCAGACATCATGGGTGACAAAACTCGTCCATACCACGATGACTTCTTCAGAACGAACTTCGTTCTTGGAGCCGGAGTTAAAATCGCACTCTAAATAAATATCAACTATAACGGACTTAACAACAAAGAGACCGGCATCATCTGATGTCGGTCTCTTTAAATTTAAGCGCTAAAGCATCTCAACTGTCCTGGGATCAAGTTTCTCGTCAAAATACTTGGCAAGAGCCCATCTGAAGCACTCCTCCTTCCCTGATACTATATAGAAAAGGGTCAGGCAGGAACGCAGTTTCTTTACGTCCACGGGACCGAAAATCTCCGCGGCGGTCTTTCCCTTCACCTGACAGAGATTGTTGGTTATCTCCCTTAGGTGGGAGCCAAGAATCTTGTCGGCAAGATAGGCCTTGGCCTCAGCCTTACCGATGATGCCGTAATATGTTGCCGTCTGGGACGAGCCGAGACCTCTGAGCTGAGGGAAGATGTACCACATCCAGTGGCCTTCCTTATGGCCGTTCTTAATCTCCTGCATTGCAGTGGCATAGTCCGTCAGGCCGCCGTCTCCGCGGTGTGCAGAGCGGAATCTTTCAAGATTGAATGTCTGTTGCATGGTCAAATATAGCAACAAAATTAGTAACTTTGAACGTATGGAGATTAAACCCATAGCCATATTCCACTCTCCCCTGAAGGAGAAATTCGGCATTCCGAGGCAGGCAAATCTGGCCCCGGACCTTGAAGGACGCATAGTCTTCGAGACCGAATTCAGGAATGCCGACGCCCTCAAAGGGCTGGAGGGATTTGATTACCTCTGGCTTGTCTGGGGCTTCTCGGAAGCGGAAAAAGCCGACGAGGGCAAGCCTTGGAGTCCCACCGTACGTCCCCCGAGGCTGGGAGGCAACGAGAGGATGGGAGTGTTTGCAACCCGCTCCCCTTTCAGGCCAAACCATCTGGGACTTTCTTCAGTCAGGCTGAAAGGAATCCTTCCCGGACCGGAAATCGCCGTAATGGGAGCCGACCTGATGGACGGCACCCCAATCTACGACATCAAGCCTTACATCGAATATGCCGACAGCCATCCCGGCGTAAGAAGCGGATTCGTGGACAATACCGGCTGGAAGAAACTGGACGTGGTATTTCCTGAGGCCTGCTTCCTTTCTGAAGAGGACAGGAAGGCAGTCAGCCAGATTCTCTCCCTGGACCCGAGGCCAAAATACCAGCACGATCCGCAGAGAATCTACGGCCTTACATATAAAGAATACAACATTAAGTTCCGCGTCAACGATGACGGAGCCGTAACCATAACAGGAATAGAACGATGACCAAAGAAGAACACATCCTCACGGAACACGGAGTAAAACCCACGGCAAACAGGATTCTCATCCTTAAGGCAATCCTGCAGGAAGAGCGCCCTGTCAGCATGACGGAAATCGAAACGGTCCTAGGGACCGTCGACAAATCCATCATATCCCGCACCCTGTCCCTGTTCAGGGAGCACCACCTGCTGCACGACATCGAGGACGGAAGCGAGAGCGTACGCTACGAGGTTTGTCACGGTCATCATGGCGAGGGTTTGGAATGCGATTCCGACAACGACCTCCACGTTCACTTCCACTGCGAGGGCTGCGGCAAGACCT
This sequence comes from uncultured Bacteroidia bacterium, assembly GCA_902795785.1. Lineage (GTDB taxonomy): Bacteria > Bacteroidota > Bacteroidia > Bacteroidales > UBA932 > Cryptobacteroides. Next base: position 2,255 of record CADBMK010000111.1, read on the forward strand.
TCTGTTTTGAAAACACCCACATTCCGCTCGTGGATTATCCGGAGGGCTTCCACGTCAACAGCATCAACTACATGGCTAAAGGCCTCTGCCCGGAATGCTCGGCCAAAGGGCAGAAATAATCTTTGCAACTGAGTTGCACGTTTTACAAGGTACTTTTGTATCGTCAAAAAATACAACAGTACCATGGAACACGGACATCATCACGAGCACCATCATGAGCATCATCACGAGCATCATCACGCTCACGAAATAAAGTCTCTCAACGGAGTATACATCCTCTCCATCATCCTCAACCTCGGATTCGTAATCATCGAGGCCGGAATCGGTATCTGGAAAAACTCCGTGGGTCTTGTCTCCGATGCGGGACACAACCTCAGCGACGTATTCTCACTTCTTCTTGCCCTTTTTGCATTCAAACTTGCAAAAAGCCAGTCAACTAAGAGATTCACCTACGGATACAAGAAGGCCAGCGTGCTGATTTCCCTTGTCAACGCGCTTATCCTCCTTGTTGCTATCGGAGCCATCTATCTTGAGAGTTTCCACAAATTCTTCACTCCTGTAGCCATCGACGGAGCCGCAATCTCCTGGACTGCCGGAATCGGCATTCTCATCAACGGCTTTACGGCCTTCCTTCTGATGAAGCAGCAGGGCCACGACATCAACACCCGTGGCGCCTTCCTCCATATGGCAACCGACACCCTGGTTTCAGCCGGAGTCCTCGTATCAGGAATCGTCATCACCTACACCGGTTGGTACGTCATAGACCCGATTATCGGAATCCTTATCGCCACAGTCATCCTTGTGGGCACATTCAACCTGCTCAGGGAAAGCCTGAACATGACAATCGACGCCGTGCCGGAATCAATCGACATCGATGACATACACGAAGTCATTGAAAGCACAGAAGGCGTTAAGGACGTCCATCACATTCATATCTGGCCAATCAGCACCACATTGAACGCCCTCACGGCCCACATCATAGTAGAGGACCTGATGGACGGTCCAAGGATTACGGAAGAAATCAGGCACAGGCTTCAGGAAAAAGGAATATCACACAGCACAATCCAGGTCGAGGACAAGACCTGCGAGTGCCACGACCATAATTGTCACGCAGAATAATGAATATGAACAGATTAACATACATCGCATTAGCAGCAATCCTTATCAGTGGCTGTGGCAGCCACGAAGGACACCATCACGAGCATGAAGAGCACGAACACGAAAAGGAGGCTTCCGGAGAGATTTCATTCAGCGAGAAGCAGCAGGAACTCTTCGGAATAAAGACTGAAAAGACAGCCCTGGCTCCTTTCAGCGAGATTATCAAAACCGGCGGAGAGATCCTTCCCGCCCAGGGAGACGAGACCACGGTAGTGGCTCCGGTTTCCGGAACGGTTAACTTCAGAAGCAGCATCTCAACCGGCGCCTATGTCAGAAAGGGAGAGGCCGTTGCGTCAGTCAGTTTCTCAAACCTTGCCCAGGGAGACCTTCTGGAAAAAGCCAGGGCAAGATACGAAGCGGCAAAGAAGGAATACGAAAGAGACAGTGAACTCCTTAAGAACAACATTATTTCCGAAAGCCATTACGACAAAAGCAAGCTGGAATACGAGCAGAGCAAGACCGAATACGAGGCTCTTTCCAGGAACGCCTCGGATAAAGGCGTAAAGGCTGCCTCCCCGTTCAACGGATACGTAACCGGGCTTTTTGTAAAGCAGGGAGAGTACGTGGAGATGGGTACACCCGTTGCCACAGTCAGCCAGAATCTCAAGATGCAGGTCAGGGCCGATGTTCCAGAGAGATATGCATCCAGGATTCCATCCATCCAGGACGCCACCTTCACGGTTGCTGACGGGAACACTTATAAAGTCAGCGAGCTTTCAGGACGCCTGCTCAGCTCAGGTAAATCATCAGTTGACGGATATATTCCCGTCACCTTCGAATTCAACAGGGAACAGGGCATCACCCAGGGTTCATTCGTAACGATAAACCTCCTCGGAAAGACCGCAGGATCGTTCATCAGCCTCCCGGTATCAGCCCTCACCGAAGACCAGGGAATCTACAGCGTGTTCGTCCGTCTGGACGAGGACTGTTTCCTGAAAAAAGAGGTTAAGATTCTAGGAAGCGACGGTCTCAGGGCTGCTGTCAGCGGCCTTGAAGAAGGAGAAGAAGTGGTAACGGAAGGCGCAATGCACCTCAAGCTGGCCCAGTTCTCAGCCGTTCCGTCAGGTCACAACCATAATCATTAGGAAGAATGCTTGACAAGATAATCAAATACGCCCTGGACAACAGGGTGCTGGTCCTCATACTGGCCTCGATGCTTATCATCGGCGGCCTGTACACCACGGCCACCATGGAGGTGGACGTCTTCCCTGACCTCAACGCACCTACCGTAGTAGTAATGACGGAGGCCGAAGGAATGGCTCCGGAAGAAGTCGAAAGGCTCGTTACCTTCCCCGTGGAAACGGCGGTCAACGGAGCCACCGGAGTTCGCAGGGTACGCAGTTCTTCCACCACGGGATTCTCAATAGTCAACATCGAGTTAGACTGGGGAACGGACATTTATAAGGCCCGCCAGATTGTCAGCGAGAAACTGGCGATGATCGGCGACGCCCTTCCAGAAGGTTGCGGCAAGCCGACTCTCGGCCCTCAGTCCTCAATCCTCGGTGAAATTCTCATCATCGGCCTCACGGCAGACTCAACCTCCCTTGAGCAGCTCCGCACAATAGCCGACTGGAACATCCGTCCACGCCTTCTCTCAACCGGAGGCATAGCCCAGGTTGCAGTCATCGGCGGCGATATCAGGGAATACCAGATCCAGATAGAACCACGGAAAATGAGGAAGTGGGGTGTCTCCATCGACGAGGTCATTGACGCCGTCAAGGGAATGAACACCAACGCCTCCGGCGGAACCCTGTACCAGTGGGGTAACGAATACATCGTCCGCGGAGTCCTTTCCACCAACGACATTGAACAGCTCGGGAAGGCCGTCATCAGGAAAAACGGCGGCGCTCCCCTCCTGATTTCGGACATCGCCACGGTTAAGACCGGCCCCAAGACCCCAAGGCTGGGATTTGCCTCCAACGACGGCAAGCCGGCAGTCCTTCTCACCGTCACCAAGCAGCCTGACGTCAGCACGCTCAAGCTCACCGATGCCATTGAGAAATCCCTCGGAGAGATTTCAGCCACCCTTCCGTCCGACGTTAAGATCGATACAAAGATCTTCCGTCAATCCAACTTCATCCAGAGTTCCATTGACAACGTGAAGAAGTCCCTTATTGAAGGAGGACTCTTCGTGATTCTGGTTCTCTTTGTCTTCCTGATGAACTGGAGGACCACGGTCATCTCGCTGATTTCCATTCCGGTATCCATACTCACCGCCCTGGTGAGCCTCAAATTCATGGGTCTCACCATCAATACGATGAGCCTCGGAGGTATAGCCATAGCCATAGGTTCGCTCGTGGACGACTCCATCGTCGATGTGGAGAACGTGTATAAGAGGCTGAAACACCGCTCAAAAGACGCCACGATACTCCAGACGGTGTTCGAGGCTTCCAGGGAAGTCAGGATGCCTATGCTGAACTCTACCCTCATCATTGTGGCAAGTTTCCTCCCTCTGTTCTTCCTTTCAGGAATGGAAGGCAGGATGCTCAAGCCGCTTGGTATCACCTTCGTCATTTCCCTCTTCGCTTCCACCGTGGTAGCCCTTACGCTCACCCCTGTCCTCAGTTCATTCCTGCTCAGGGACGGCACCCACACAGAGAAGGAGCCGTGGATTACAAGAAAACTTTCCGGCGCCTATGAAAAGGCTCTAAGGAAGGCCCTCGAAAGGAAGAAGACCATACTTGGAATCATCGGAGTCCTTCTTATCAGCGCCATAGTCATCTTCTGCAACCTTGGAAGGAGTTTCCTCCCAGCCTTCAACGAAGGCTCTTTTACAATCTCAATGAGTTCACTTCCAGGCATTTCAGTTGAAGAGTCCGATGCACTCGGAAGACAGGCCGAGGAGATGCTTCTCAGCATTCCTGAGATTCAGACCGTAGGCAGAAAGACCGGACGCGCGGAACTCGACGAACACAGTTTCGGAGTCAACACTTCAGAATTCGAATGTCCGTACGTCCTTGGAAGCAAGAGCCGCTCCCAGCTCACCGCCGAAGTCAGGGAAAAACTCGGTCAGATTCCAGGCGTCAACATAGAAATCGGCGGACCGATTGCCCACCGCATTGACGAGATGCTTTCGGGCACCAAGGCCAACATCGCCATAAAGCTTTTCGGCACCGACCTTAACAGGATGTACTCCATCGGCAACGAGATAAAGTCAGCCATATCCGGCGTACCTGGCATCACCGATGTCAATGTAGAGCAACAGGTGGAGAGGCCTCAGCTTAACATCATCCCTAAAAGGGAGATGCTGGCAAAGTACGGAATCACCCTTCCTGAATTCTCGGAGGCCATAAGCGTAATGCTTGAAGGAATGACTGTCTCACAGGTCTATGAGGGCAACCGTTCGTTCGACCTCACCCTCAAGATTGCCGACGACGGCAGAAGGAGCATGGACTACATTAAGGACATCGACATAGACGCAGCCGACGGAACAAAGGTTCCGCTTTCTACTGTTGCAGACATCGTTTCCAGCGCAGGTCCAAACATCATCAACCGTGAGAACGTGAGCCGCAAGATTGTCATCTCGGCCAATGTCACCGGCGGAGAACTGTCCAAGGCTGTGGACGGCATAAGGAAGGCCATCGACGGCAATATCCGTCTGCCTGAAGACTATCACATCGAATACGGCGGACAGTTCGAGAGCGAGGAAAGGGCTTCCAGGACAATCGCCCTGGTATCCTTCCTCTCCCTCATCATTATCTTCCTTCTTCTTTTCGGAGAATTCAGGAACACCACCCAGACCCTGACCGTCCTTCTCAACCTTCCGCTCGCCCTCATCGGAGGCGTGATTGCAATCTGGACCACCAGCGGAATTATGAGCATCCCGGCCATCATCGGCTTCATTTCCCTCTTCGGAATTGCAACCAGGAACGGAATGCTGCTTGTGGACAGGTACAACAACCTCAGAGCCGAGGGTGAAAGCCTCAGGGACGCCGTCATCAAAGGATCCCTGGACAGACTCAATCCAATCCTTATGACCGCCATCACCTCCGGCCTCGCCCTCCTTCCTCTCGCCATTGCGGGAGACCTTCCGGGAAACGAAATCCAGAGTCCTATGGCCAAGGTCATCCTCGGCGGACTTCTCAGTTCCACCATATTGAACGGATTCATCGTTCCTATAATGTATATAATAACAAACAAGGAAAATGAAAGGTAAAATCATAACGGCAGCCCTGCTTGCCCTTTCCAATATATGTTACGCCCAGATGACTCCAGTCCTCAGTGAAATCGAGGAGAATAACCCGGCCCTGAAGATAGCCGCACAGAAGGCCGAACTGGAGAAACTGGAGAACCATTCGGAGGCCATCCTGCCCAACCCTGAGGTTGAGCTGGCCTACCTCTGGGGGCAGAACAGCACCGTAGGAAACAGACGTGACATCACCGTATCACAGAGCTTTGACATCCCGACACTTACCGGAATGCGCAGCCGCCTTGCAGTCGGAGAAGACGAGATAGCCCTCCTAAAATACAGGGCAGAAAGGCTTAACGTCCTACTGGAAGCAAAGAATCTTCTCATTGAACTCACCTTCTGCAACGCCCTCAAAGACGAGCTGGAATACCATCTCAAGAATGCCGAGTCCCTTGTGAAGTCCACGGAGAAAAAGATGCAGATGGGAGGAGCCAACATACTTGAAGCCAAGAAAGCCAGGCTCCACCTTGCGGCCATCAAGGGGAAAATAGCCCAGATTGACGTGGAAAGGAATAGGCTGCTGAGTGAACTTACACGCCTCAACGGCGGTAAGCAGGTTACATACAATGCCGCCGCCTATGAGGGCACAGACGTTCTCCCTGAGAGTTTCACGGAGTGGTACACCGAGGCTTCCGGCAGAAATCCCGTTCTGAAATACGTCCAGAAGCAGGTGGAAGTATCACAGTCCAGGGTAAAAATCGAGAAGACCGCCACCCTTCCAGGCCTCAGCATCGGCTATACGAGCGAGCTTGCACGCGATGCCAAATACCGTGGAGTATCTCTCGGCATCTCCATTCCGCTCTGGAACAACGGCAACCGTATCAAAAGGGCTGACGCCGCAATGA
>CADBMK010000112.1 GCA_902795785.1 uncultured Bacteroidia bacterium
ATCTGCCACTGCGACACCAAGGTCAACAACATGCTGTTCGATGCAAACGGGCAGGTCCTCTGCGTCATCGACCTTGACACCGTAATGCCAAGTTTTGTATTCTCAGATTTCGGAGACTTCCTGCGCACCGCGGGAAGCAACCTCCCCGAAGACGCCCCTGACACGGACAAGATAGAATTCAGGATGGATATATTCAAGGCCTTCACCAAAGGCTACCTGGAAAGCGCCGGAGCCTTCCTGACAAAGACGGAGACCGAAAACCTTCCATACGGAGCCATGCTTTTCCCATATATGCAGGCCGTACGATTCCTGACAGACTACCTTAACGGCGATACCTATTATAAGATAAAGTATCCGGAGCACAATCTGGTCAGAACCCGCAATCAGCTGGCCCTGTTCAAGGCAATAATGAGCCATCGGGAAGAGATGTCAGCATACATTGATTCCCTGATATAAAACAAAAGACCCGGCAGAAAATTGCCGGGTCTTTGCGGAGAGAAGGAGATTCGAACTCCTGGTACACGGAAATGTGTACGGCAGTTTAGCAAACTGCTGGTTTCAGCCACTCACCCACCTCTCCATTCCGAGGGTCAGTTTTGTACTGAATGCCAAACGGGATTGCAAATATACAATAAAATTTTGTTTTGCAACAAAAAAGGGCCGCCATCTTGTGATGGCAGCCCATTTATTTGATGCAGATAAATATTATCTGAAGTCAGCAAACTCGATGTCCTTAGCTGCACGAGCCTTGAGGGCAGAGTTCTTAGATGCAATCTCAAGATACTTCTTGACATCATCAGCCTTGCCAAGGCGGGCAGAAGCCACAGCCTTGATGTATGAGCCGTGAGGGCAAGGGCAAGCCTTTGCGATGGCAGCCTCTGTGTTGTTTGTAAGGAGAGCAGCGAGAGCGGCGTTGCCACCCTTCTTGTCCTTAAGAGCTGCGTAAGCTGCATCGTAGTTGCCGTTGAGGATGTCAACTACAGCCTGGTTAGCCTTTGCATCGTCGTTGCCTGAAGCAGCGAATGCCTTGGCAGCGGCAGCGAGGTCGTTGTTGCGAAGGGCGATAACACCCTTTGCGTTCTGAACGTCTGCGTCGTCAGCCTTAACAGCTGCAAGAGCCTTCTTGGCAGCAGCGTTGTCACCCTTCTTGAGGAGAGCAACTGCAAGGTTGTACTGAGCGCGGTCGCTGTCGAACTTCTCGATAGCCTTCTTGTAGAGCTCGATCTTCTTGTCAAGAGCCTTTGCGTTGGCAGCGGCGCGGAGAACAGCCTCCTCGTCAAGAACGTCGATGTTCTCGTCAACGAGAGCAGCAAGCTCTTCTGCTGTGTAGTTCTTGTATTCAACGTTAGCGATGAAGCGTGCACGACGGAGTTCAGGAAGGACACCCTTCTTAAGCTCTGTGTAAACCTCAGAGATGTTCTTGATCTCGCTCTCACGGACAGCAGGATCGCTGTACATGTTGAGAACGCGGATGATGAGGTCCTTGTCCTGGATGTTAGACTCAGAAACGAGCTCCTTGAAGCCCTCCCAGTCCTGACCTACTGACTTAACCTCAGGGTTCTCTACGTCCTTGCCCTTGACAACCTTTGTCCATGCCTTCTCAGCAGTCTTTGAACGCTTGTCAGAAAGCTTGGTGTTGAGAGCCTCACCACCGTCTGGAGATGCGTAAGCAACAACCTCGGTTCCCTTGAGAGTCTTTCTCTCGTTAGCCTTGATCTCGTCGAGAGCAGCCTGGAAATCCTTGATTGACTGTCCCTTGAGCTGCTTGCCAGCAACCTCGGCAGAGTTGATAGAGTAAAGGATCTGACCCTCAGCAGTCTGAGCGATCACGTCCTGGTAAGCATCAGCCTTGTATGAGAGAGTACCCTCTGTCTCAACAAGCATGTATGTTGTGTTGGCGCCGTCTGCAACCTTCTTTGCAGGAAGAACTGCTGACTTTGCAGGGTTCTTTGCCTTCTTTGCTACACCACGGAGTTCGAGGTAGCACTGCTCCATTCCTTCAACATAGTCGAAAGTGAGCTTTTCGGTAACTGTCTGGCCAGCCTTTGAAACGACCTTGAAGTTATCCTTTACCTTCTCACCCTGATAAGTGATAACCGGAGCGGCAGCCTCGCCTCCATCATAAACGATGACAGGAGTAACCTCGAGGATAGCCCTAGGGTTGAAATAATCTGCAGGATAAGTTACCTTGACGGTAGCCTCAATTTTACCGGCAACAACTTCGAGAACTGCTGGGTCACATGAAACTGTGACATTCTCAGCCTGTTTTGCCATCTTTTCAGGTGAAGAGCAGGCAACAGCTGTAAGCGCAAGTACGGCAGCTGCAAGTGTTTTAATACTTTTCATGTCTGTGTTTATTAAGATTGTTAAACTGTTTATTGTCTTGTTCGTATTTAGCAGACAAATATAATCATACTTTTTCTTTTTTCCTTGATTTATTAACTTTGCAGATGACAAATGGATACACAGGAATTACAGAAACTCAAAAACAAGTACGATATCGTAGGTTCTGACGCCGCTCTGGACAGGGCTTTGGAGACAGCGGTTGCCGTTGCCCCGACGGATCTTATCGTGCTTATCTCCGGGGAAAGCGGAGTTGGAAAAGAAACCATTCCTAAGATAATCCACCAGAACAGCAGAAGGAAAAACGGGAAATACTTCGCGATCAACTGCGGAGCAATTCCTGAAGGAACCATAGATTCAGAACTCTTCGGCCACGAGAAAGGATCTTTCACGGGAGCCACGGAGACAAGAAAGGGATATTTTGAAGAAGCCGACGGAGGCACCCTCTTCCTCGACGAGGTGGGCGAGCTCCCGCTGCCTTCCCAGGCAAAGCTTCTTCGCGTCCTTCAGAACGGTGAATTCATTAAAGTAGGATCGTCAAAGGTCCAGAAAACGGACGTCAGGGTTATTGCCGCCACCAATGTAAACCTCGCACACGCAGTGGCCCAGGGCAAGTTCCGTGCAGATCTTTATTACAGACTAAACGCAATCCAGATAAGGATGCCGGCACTGAGGGAAAGGAAGGCGGACATCTACCTCCTTTTCAGAAAGTTCACATCCGATTTTTCAGCCAAGAACGGCATCTGCAAAGTAGCCCTCACCAACGAAGCCGTACAGCTTCTGATGAGTTACCGCTGGCCAGGCAATATCCGCCAGCTCAAGAACATAGCGGAGACCGTAACGGCGCTCGAATCCAAGCCGATTACTCCGACATCGGAAAAGGTGGTGGTGGACGCACACGTTCTTGCCACCTATATGCCTCAGGAGGCCGAGGCCCTTCCGGCAGTATTTGACGGAGCAAGGCAGGATGGCGCATCAGGCATGTCCGACACGGACCGCCAGATGATCTTCAAGGCACTGATCGAGCTCAAGCAGGACGTGGAAAAACTCAAGCAGGAGCGTCACTGCGCCCCTGTCCAGGCCACACAGACGCCTATCCCGGCCCCGGCGCAGCCTCCTATCCAGAGCGCGGTCCAGAATCCGGAACCGGAAGAAGTGGAATGGCAGGATGCGGCGGACGAGCCACAGCCAGCCGAGGCTCCGGTATCGCTTTCTGTCCAGAAGATGAACGAAGACCTCATCAAAAAGGCCCTCGAGAAGAGCGAAGGCAACAGAAAAGCCGCCGCCGACGAGCTTGGCATTTCAGAGCGCACCCTTTACAGGTGGATTAAAAGATACAATCTCGACAAATGAGAAAAACCAGACTCATATCCGCATGCCTGGGAAGCATTCTGTCCCTTCTGGTCACGATGCTTCTGGTTCATTCCTGCGGAATCTATTCCTTCAGCGGTTCGTCGATTGACTACACCAGCGTGAAGACCATCACCATAAACTACTTTGAGTACAAAGCCCTCAAGGTAAACCCATCCCTGAGCAATAACCTGACCGAAGCCCTCAGGGATCAGTTCAGGAAGCAGACCAGGCTCGAGCAGGTGGAGATGGACGGAGACCTGGAAATCGAAGGCGAGATTACGGGCTACGACGTAAGGGCAACTGCGGTAACGGCCAATGAAGTGGCCTCTCAGAACCGTCTTACAGTCACGGTCAAGATTAAATTCACCAACAGGAAGGATTCTTCACAGGACGTGGAGAAGAGCTTCTCACAGTACGCAGACTACGACTCAACCAATTCCCTCGATGCAGTGGAGTCGGCTCTCTGCGAGGAAATCGTAGAGAAACTCTGCGATGACATTTTCAACGCAACAGTAGCACAGTGGTAAACCCCAAGGACATTCATATTTTAAGCGCAGAGGAACTGTCTGCCGTCGTAGACCGTTATCCATGGTTTGCAGCGGCCAGGAAGGTCCTTGCTGAAAAAGAAGCAGGCACAGCGGAGCAGGCGGCCATCTATATGGTCTCCCGCAGCATCGTCCACGATATTGCAAAACCTAAGAAGAAAAAGGAAAAGAAACTCCAGATAGGCGAGTTCTTCTCCTCTGAGCAGTACAAAAAAATAAGCCGTCAGGAAGACTCCATCTTCTCCTCCATCGCAAAGATTGCAGCCAATCCGAAGGGCGACTCAACCCCTATCGAGGAAGAAAGCGGCACCGACGTTGCAACTGAAACTCTCGCAAAGATTTACGAGAAGCAGGGGCTTTTTGAGCAGGCTAACGGAATCTATTCCAAACTAATTTTGCGATATCCGGAAAAAAGTGCTTACTTTGCAACCCTTATAGAAAAAAATAAACAAACCATATGAACGCATTATTCATTACTCTTACGGTATTTATCGTGATTGCCAGCCTCCTTCTCGTGCTGGTAGTTCTCCTCCAGAGCGGAAAGGGAGAGGGTCTTGCAAGCAATTTCGTTGCAGGCAACCAGGCTTTCGGTGTAAGGCAGACTGCAGACTTCCTTGAGAAGCTTACATGGGGTCTTGTAGCTTTCATCCTCGTCATCTCAATCGTTACCTCATTCACAACAGGCGGTAACAACAGGGCTGGAGTTGACATCACCAACGATATCGAGAACGTTCAGGAAAACAAGGCACCTGAGTTCCCTACAGCACCGGCTGCCGAGGCTCCTGCCGCAGAGGCACCTGCAACAGAGGCTGCTCCTGCAGAGTAATTCCCGAGGCTGACAAATTGTCAGTCAAAGGGCATTGGAATATAATTTGACTTACAACAGTTGTCTGGCCAAAAGGCCGGGCGACTGTTTTTTTAATGTTTAGTACTATGGAAACTGCAAACAACAAATTCGAATTCCTCAGCCGCTTCGCTCAGGATCTGAACGGGCAGGCCTCCAAAGGAAAACTCGACCCTGTCATCGGCAGGGACGATGAAATAAGAAGGGTTCTTCAGATTCTTTCCAGAAGGACCAAGAACAACCCGATCCTCGTAGGTGAACCTGGTGTCGGCAAGACCGCCATCTCTGAAGGCATCGCCCAGAAAATCGTGGACGGACAGGTTCCAGAGAACCTGAAGGACAAGAAAATTTACTCCCTGGACATGGGCGCCCTCATAGCAGGTGCGAAGTACCAGGGCGAGTTCGAGGAGAGACTAAAAGGCGTTGTAAAAGAGGTCATCGACTCGGCAGGCGAGATCATCCTGTTCATTGATGAAATCCATACACTTGTAGGCGCAGGAAGGACTTCCGGCGCAATGGACGCATCCAACATCCTCAAACCGGCCCTCGCAAGGGGCGAACTTAGGACAATCGGTTCAACCACCCTTGACGAGTACCAGAAATACTTCGAGACCGACAAGGCCCTGGAACGTCGTTTCCAGAAGGTGATGATTGACGAACCAAGTCCTTCGGAATCCATCGCAATAATGCGAGGCCTCAAGGAGAAGTACGAGAACCACCACAGGGTAAGGATTGAGGACGATGCACTGATTGCCGCCGTCAACCTCTCCCACAGGTACATCTCAGACCGTTACCTTCCGGACAAGGCCATCGACCTTGTGGATGAGGCGGCTTCAAAGCTCAGGCTTGAGATGAACTCCGTTCCGGAACCTATCGCCGAGCTCAACAGCTCCATCAGGCAGCTTGAAATCGAGAAGGAAGCCATCAAACGTGAAGGCGTAGGCCTTAAGATGAACAAGATTGAGGAAGAGCTCAAGGACCTTGGGGCAAAGAAAGACGCCCTTATGAAAAGGTGGAATGCCGAGAAGGAGATCCTCACAGACCTTCAGAACGCACGTCAGAAGATAGAGGAGGTTAAGATTCAGGCCCAGAACGCCGAGCGTGCCGGAGATTACGGCAAGGTGGCCGAACTCAGGTACGGAACCCTGGCAGAACTCCAGAAAAAAGTTGACGAACTTACAGCAAAACAGGCCTCCATCAAGGATCCTGTAATCACAGAGTCCGTAACTCCTCAGGACATTGCAGAAGTGGTGGCAAAATGGACCGGTATCCCTGTGGCAAAGATGCTGGAAAGCGAGAAGGAGAAACTTCTTAAGATGGAAGAAGAACTCCACCAGAGGGTGGTAGGCCAGGACCTGGCCATCAAGGCCGTCTCAGACGCTGTAAGACGTAACCGCGCAGGACTCTCAAACGAAAAGAGGCCTATCGGCTCCTTCCTCTTCATGGGTACGACAGGCGTAGGTAAGACCGAGCTCGCAAAGGCCCTTGCACAGTTCCTCTTCAACGATGAGAGCATGATTACCCGTATCGATATGAGCGAGTATCAGGAAAGACATACCGTGAGCCGTCTTGTGGGTGCTCCTCCGGGATACGTCGGTTACGATGAAGGCGGCCAGCTGACCGAAGCCGTAAGGAGAAAGCCTTACTCAGTTGTCCTGCTGGATGAGATTGAGAAGGCGCATCCGGACGTGTTCAACGTCCTGCTTCAGGTCCTCGACGACGGCCGACTCACGGATAACAAGGGCAGAACAGTAGATTTCAAGAACACCATCCTCATCATGACTTCCAACGCCGGTTCCGAGTTCATCGACGGCAGCAGGGAAGGAAACGGCAAGGCGATGGAAGTTCTCAAACAGACCTTCCGTCCTGAGTTCCTAAACCGTATCGACGATATCATAATGTTTGATCCGCTTACGAAGGACGATATCACCGAGATTCTCAGAATCCAGATGAGAGACCTTCAGAAGAAACTCTCAGAGAACAACATAACCCTCAACTGGACCAGGGATTTCGAGGAAGTCCTCACAAAGGAAGGATACGACCCGGCATACGGCGCCCGTCCTATCAAGAGGATTGTCCAGAGAGACCTTCTCAACAAGCTGGCCTCAGATATACTTAATGGCACCATCCGGAAGGACAGTGCCATTACAGCCGACGCCAGGAACGGCGAGGTTATTCTGCGGAATCAGGAACCCTGAGTACGGCTCCGTTCTCCCTTACCACCGCTTCCTTCCATCTGTCGGTATAACCCGGATGAAGGACTCGTGAAGGGAACTTGGTTGACACTTCACTGTGGCGGAAGGTTCCGTCCGAGTTCTGTGGTTTGACATTGAAGTCAAGGAACTTCACAAGGAGGTCCTCCTCAAGTTTAACCCAGGCCCTGAACTGACTCATTGCAGTATTGACGGAATAGTCTGTCAACATCTTTTCTACGCTGGCGAGCGGATTTGAAGAAATCCTCGCGCCGGCGTTTTTCTTTAACTTGCCCTGAAGCTTGTACGCAATCTCGTTGTACTTCTCAAGAGCCCTCTTGTCCATATCCTTTGTGGCGTAGTCCATCTGCTCAGCCTCGAACTTGTCTATCTTCTCCCTTACATAAGGGGCCATCAAGTTGTACATCCTGTAGCAGGCGTTGGAAATTCTGTTGTTGATCCAGAACTGGGAGGTCGGAGAGTAGGTGATGATATTGCCGTTCCCTTCCCTGAGACAGTCAGGTACGGCATTCACGCTTGAATATATAGGAGTAAGGTAAGATGTGGCCGCATCGTCCACGCTGAACCAGAGCAGGCCTCCGATGACGTCAGGAAGATAGCTTCTTGACTGGGCCACAAACCAGAATCCGGTCTGCTGGGTGGCGATTGCGCGCTCATTCACATAGGTAGTATCGTTGTATGTCCACTCAAGAGGACGTGCCCTGTACGGAAGGGCGTTTCCGCCGGCACCTATATCCACGGTCATATCCATTGGAGTTCCCTCATAATGGTCTCTCATGACGTTTGCAACGTCCTTGACGGAAATCTTCTTGTTTGGCTTGATGAAAAGAGGCATCCTGTTTTTCATATCGTAGCCCATTGCATAATCCAGCCACGTGTAGGCATCCTTGGTGATGAGCCTGCCGTTCTCGTCAGGATAAGTGAACCAGCCGTTGCTCAGGAG
>CADBMK010000113.1 GCA_902795785.1 uncultured Bacteroidia bacterium
AATCCGGGCTGGAGAGCGGTCCAGGGTTGCTCCAATGATGACGAGTCCCAGGATCAGGACCTGCCGCCATTCGTGGTAGGAGACGTTCTGCCCGTGCTTGGAATCGAGGAGACTTCCGGAAAGACAAAGCCGAAGCCGCTCCATACGGAGGCCTCGCTGCTCGAGGCAATGAAACATGCCGGAAAGGAGGTCGAGGACGATGAACTGAAGGAAGCCCTCAAGGATGTCGGAATTGGAACGCCGGCAACCAGGGCGGGGGAGATAGAGACTATCATAAAGCGCGGATACATAATGAGAAAGGGCAAGGTACTTATACCTACGGATAAAGGTATGACCATCTATGCTGCCGTGAAGGACAAGTACATCGCCAATGTGGAAATGACGGGGCGTTGGGAGACGTCTCTGGCCAAGATTGTGGATGGAAAGGTATCGGCCACGGCGTTTGACGAATCCATAAGGAGATATGTCACCGCCCTTACTTCGGAGATCCTGTCTGATGAGGCAAATAAGGCTGCCCTGATGTATGCAGCGGCCGACGAAGATGCAATCAAATGTCCAAAATGCGGAGGCCCTATGAAGATATGGGACAGCAATGTCAAGTGCCGTGCCTGCGGTCTGTCCGTCTGGAAGGAGGTTGCCCATAAGAAACTCTCGGACTCTATGCTTAAGAAGCTCCTGACGACAGGGAAGACTCAGGTCCTGAAGGGGTTCAAGTCAAAGTCGGGAAAGACCTTTGACGCCGCTCTGGTGCTGAAGGAAGATTTTTCCGTAGGATTCGACTTTTCGGAAGTGGAATCCGGAAAACCGGCTCCTGCTCAGCGGACCAATGTGTCCACGGGAGATCCAAATGAGTGTCCTCCTCCGTCTATTGATGATATGCCATATTGGATGTAGACGGAAAAATCCCTATATTTGCCTAAATCTAACTGTAATGGAAGAAAATAAGCCAAAGTCCCTTCAATTCAATGTCAGCCAGGAAGTGGCAAGGGGCTCCTATTCCAATCTCGCAATCATCTCACATTCAAAGAGTGAATTCATCGTTGACTTTGCAACCATGCTCCCGGGTCTTAACCAGCCTGAGGTAACCAATAGAATTGTGATGACTCCTGAGAATGCCAAGAAACTTCTCAATGCCCTTATGGACAATATTACCAAGTACGAACAGAAGTTCGGCTTCGTCAATCTTGGCGATATCCCAGAGTTCAACGGCGGAAACGGAATGCGGTCATAATGGCGGAATTCAAGGACATAAAAGCATTCGCATTTGACGTCGACGGCGTTTTTACCAACGGCGGCATTTTCTGTGACCTTGACGGAGAACTCTTCCGGACTTTCGATACAAAGGATGGTTTTGCCGTAAGAATGGCCGTGATGAGCGGTTATCCCGTGGCAATCATAACCGGCGGACGCTCCGAGAGCATCAAGGCCAGGTTCCGTACCTGCGGCCTTGTGGTGGAGGACGTATATCTGGGCTCCAGGGCCAAGATTGAGGATTTTGAAGATTTTTGCAGGAAGTATTCCCTCAAGCCTTCGGAAGTCCTCTACATGGGAGATGACATCCCTGATATTCCGGTAATCGAGGCGTGTGGCATCGGCGCCTGTCCTTCCGACGCCGTACCGGAGGTCATCGCCGCTTCGGACTACGTTTCTGATCGTGCCGGCGGCAGACAGGCGGTAAGAGATGTCGTCGAGAAGGTGATGAAAGCCAGGGGCGACTGGCGGTTCGATGTCGCCACCTATAAGAAACTGTTTTAGCATATGAAAATAATCCTCGCCAGCGGGTCACCCAGAAGAAAAGAACTTCTAAAGTTACTGGACATCGATTTCACCGTCGATACCGTTAACTCATTTGAAGAAAAGTTCGACCCTTCTACCCCACACGAGGAAGTGCCCCAGCTGATGAGCGAAGGCAAGTCGTACGGTTTTCACAGACCTCTTGCGGAGGACGAGGTCCTCATCACCGCAGATACAATGGTGTTGTGCGACAAACTCATTATGGGCAAACCTCACGGCAGGGCCGAGGCCGTGGCCATGCTGGAGTCCCTTTCCGGCAAGGTCCATGAGGTTATTACAGGCGTGACCATCAGGTCTTTAAAGAAGAAGGTATCGTTTTCGGACAAGACCCTTGTCCACTTCAAGAAACTGACCCTTGAAGAGATAGAATACTACGTTGACAAATATAAGCCTTATGACAAGGCGGGTGCGTATGCCATCCAGGAATGGATAGGCTATGCAGGGATAAGATCCATAGAAGGCTCTGTCTATAATGTGGTAGGGCTTCCGGTGGACAGAGTGTACGAAGAACTCAAATCATTCAAATAAACCCTTTATGAACAACGACAAAGAGGCAATTTTTGATGCCAGGTCTCTCGGTAGACCAAAGATGCTGGCCTTAGGTTTCCAGCACATGTTTGCAATGTTCGGAGCGACTGTCCTCGTTCCGGCGATTACAGGCCTTTCGGTTTCGGCAACCCTTCTTTTTGCCGGCCTTGGTACCCTCCTGTTCCACTATGTTACAAAGCGCAAGGTCCCTGCATTCCTTGGCTCTTCATTCGCCTTCCTCCGCGGATACGCAGCCGTGGTTTCAATGGGAGCTGAGGCTGGCCTCGACCAGGCTCACGCACTTCCTTACGCCTGCATCGGCGTATTCTTTGCCGGAGCCCTCTACTTTGTGCTCTCAGCCCTGATCAAGTCATTCGGACTCCAGCGCGTCATCAGGTTCTTCCCTCCTGTCGTTACAGGACCTATCATCATCTCAATCGGTCTTGTGCTTTCCGGTTCGGCAATCTCAAACTGCGTTTCCAACTGGTGGATCGCCCTGGTTGCCATCGTAACCATCATTATCTGCAACATCTGGGGCAAGGGTATGGTTAAGATTGTCCCTATCCTTCTTGGAGTAATTGTTTCATACCTCTTCGCTGCCTGCCTTGGCCAGGTTGACTTCTCGTCAGTAAAGGAGGCGTCATGGATCGGTCTTCCTGTTATGTGGGAGAATACCGCCCTCTCAGTGTTTGAGAATCCGGACTGGGGTCTGATGACGGCCGCAATCATCGCGGTAATGCCTATCGCCCTCGCAACCATGGTGGAGCACATCGGCGATATGTTCGCAATCTCTTCTACCGTCGGCAAGAATTACATCGAGGAGCCGGGACTTCACAGAACCCTCGTTGGTGACGGTCTCGCTACGATGCTCGCCTCCGTCTTCGGAGCTCCGGCAAACACTACATACGGAGAGAATACCGGCGTGCTCAACCTCACAAAAGTCTTCGATCCACGTGTGATCCGTATCGCAGCAGTATTTGCAATCCTCTTCTCGTTCTCACCTAAGTTTGCCGCAGTCATAAGCGCAATGCCTGCCGCTACGGTAGGCGGAGTATCGCTCATCCTTTACGGTATGATTGCTTCAGTGGGTGTTAGAAATCTCATCGAGAGCAACGTGGATTTCAAGATTTCCAGAAACGTTATCGTTGCCGCACTTATCCTTGTGCTTGCAATCGGTATCAAATACGGAGCAGGGGATTCAATCAATCTCGGCTTTACTTCACTTTCAGGTCTTGCCGTTGCGGCTATCGTAGGTATTGTCCTCAATGCGGTTCTTCCTGAGAAGTAGGTACAAAAAAAATGAGTCGTCGACGCTCACGCGTGGACCACTCATACTAACCACATAATTAATAACACTAAAACTAATAACCAACGTGTTGATCGCAGAAAGAACTTCTGTTCTCAAACGCATTGCAAAGGTACACACTTATTTTTGATTTGCAAATTTTTTAATAAATATTTTTCAAATTTTTTATTAATAATTTGCACGTATCCTTGTAAGTTGTTAGTGGTTAATTTGTTATGCGGAAAGATTATTTCTGAAAATTTTATCGCTAATTGTTCGGCCGGCAGGTTTTCTGCTGGCCGAATTTTTTTGTACATTTGTAGGTTTAAATATTATATAGATTATTATAGTGTATTATATATATGGAATTATCAGCGAAGTACAATCCATCGGACGTAGAAGACAAGTGGTACGCCTATTGGTTGAAGAATAAGTTCTTCCATTCTGAACCTAACGAAAAGGAACCTTATACTATTGTTATCCCGCCACCAAACGTTACGGGTATTCTCCACATGGGCCACGTGCTCAACAACACCCTTAACGACGTGCTTATCCGTAACGCGCGTATGCATGGCAAGAATGCCTGCTGGGTGCCTGGAACAGACCATGCCTCAATTGCAACGGAGAGCAAGGTGGTTGCCAAACTTAAAGGAATGGGTATCAGCAAGGAAGACCTTACCCGCGAAGAATTCCTTAAATATGCCTGGGAGTGGAAGGAGGAGCACGGAGGAATCATCCTCAGCCAGCTCCGTAAACTCGGTGCATCCTGCGACTGGGACAGGACAAAGTTCACAATGGATCCTGACCTTTCCGAGGCCGTCATCAACACCTTCGTATATTTCTATAAGAAAGGACTCATCTACAGGGGAGTCCGTATGGTGAACTGGGATCCGGTAGGACTTACCGCAGTTTCCGACGAAGAGGTGAACCACAAGGACACTCCTTCCAAGTTCTATCATATGAAGTATTTCATCTCAGACGGCAATGGCAATCCAACCGACAAGTACATCGTAGTTGCCACAACCCGTCCTGAGACAATCATGGCCGATGCAGCAATCTGCGTAAACCCTGCTGACGAGCGTCATCACTGGATGAAGGGCAAGAAGGTCCTCATCCCTCTTATCAACAAGGAGATTCCTATCATCGAGGATTCTTATGTTGAGATGGACTTCGGTACAGGCTGCCTCAAGGTCACTCCGGCTCACGATGCCCACGACTATGAGATCGGTCTCCGCCACAATCTTCCTGTGCTGGACATCATTGACGATCACGGCCGCCTGAACGAGAAGGCTCAGATTCTCGTGGGTGAGGACCGCTTCGTGGCCCGCAAGAAGATTGCCAAGATGCTTGAAGAGGCTGGAAACATTGACCATATCGAGGATTATACCTCTCCAATCGGATATTCAGAGAGAACCAACGCCGTTATCGAGCCAAAGCTTTCGGCACAGTGGTTCCTCAAGATGGATAAGCTTGCCGAGATGGCGCTCGACTCTGTTGAGAGCGGAAAGGTTAAGCTCATTCCGGACAAATATCGCAACACTTACCGTCACTGGATGGAAACGGTGCGCGACTGGTGTATCAGCCGTCAGCTCTGGTGGGGCCAGCAGATTCCTGCCTATTATCTCCCGGACGGAAAGATCATCGTAGAATCTACTCCTGAGAAGGCTCTTGAAGAGGCAAAGAAGATCAACCCTGATTACACTGCGGCCGATCTTCGTCAGGATCCGGATGTCCTTGACACCTGGTTCTCAAGCTGGCTCTGGCCTATCTCTGTATTCGATACCAACAAGGCCGGCCATCCTGATGCAAAGCCTAACAGGGACCTTGAATACTATTATCCTACCAACGACCTCGTAACCGGACCGGACATCCTCTTCTTCTGGGTTGCCCGTATGATCATGGCCGGCGACGAGTTCATGAAGGACGTTCCTTTCCACAATGTATATCTCACCGGTATCGTCCGCGACAAACTCGGACGTAAGATGAGTAAGACCCTGGGAAACTCTCCGGACCCTCTTGACCTTATTGCCAAGTACGGAGCCGATGCAGTACGTATCGGTATGCTTCTGTGCTCATCCGCAGGAAACGACATTTTCTACGATGAGAGTCAGGTGGAACAGGGCCGTAATTTCTGCAACAAGATCTGGAACTCGTTCCGTCTTGTCAAGGGATGGACGGTTGATCCGTCTGCAAAGCAGAGCGAGGCCGCAGGCGTTGCGGTTAAGTGGTTCGGCCAGCGCCTTTCACAGGCTATCTGCGCTGTAGAGGACCATTACTCAAAGTTCAGAATCTCAGATGCGTTGATGACAATCTACAAGCTCTTCTGGGATGAATACTGCTCTTGGTATCTTGAACTTGTCAAGCCGGCTTATGGCGCGGGCATTGACAAGGCTACATACGACGCGACCCTCGGATTCTTCGAGGCTCTCCTGAAACTCATCCACCCTGTCATGCCTTTCATTACAGAGGAACTCTGGCAGGCAATGGAAGAAAGGAAAGAAGGCGAGACCATCATGTTCCAGGACGCTCCTAAGGCCAGCGCTTACGATGAGGAATTCCTTAAAAACTTCGCTGCAGCCCAGGAGGCCGTTAACGGAGTCCGCGGAGTACGTCAGCAGAAGAACATCTCACCTAAGGAGGCCCTCGGACTTAAGATCAAGGGCAGTTTCCCTTCAGAAGTCCTTCCTGTCGTTGTAAAACTCGCAAACATCTCCGGTGTTGAGACCGTGGAGGACTTTGGCTCAGCAGCAGGCGTATCGCTTATGGTTGGAACATTCGAGCTTTTCGTTCCGCTTGCAGGACTTGTAAACGTAGAGGAAGAAATCGCAAAGATCGAAGCTGACCTTGACTATACCCGCAAGTTCCTTGAAAGCGTACGTAAGAAGCTTTCAAACGAGAGCTTCGTTGCTCACGCTCCGGAAAAGGTTGTGGCAATCGAACGCAAGAAGGAGGCTGACGCCCTCTCTAAGATAGAGAGCTTCGAATCCGCACTTAAAGCATTGAAGAACAACTAATGGTATATTTTGAAACATCATTTCCCGTCAGGTACTATGAGACAGACCAGATGGGTATAGTGCATCACTCGAATTACATCAGGTACTTCGAGTGTGCACGAAACGAACTTATGAAGCATATCGGTTATCCGATTGAAAGATGCGAGGCGGAAGGCGTCACCATTCCTATCGTCAAGGTTGCCTGCAGATACAAGCATCCTGCAAAGATGGGAGACGTGGTAACGGTTTCTGCTTCGATTGAAAAGTCTCCTCTGGCAAAACTTTCCGTGCAGCAGGTAGTCCGCAATCAGGACGGCCAGGTGTGCGTTGAAGGCGAAGTTATGCTGGGATTTCTCGGTAAGTCCGGCCGTCCGGTTGCTTGTCCGGAGCCTCTTGTTAAAGCTATCGAACAACATTTAAACGACAGATAATATGTTAACTTATCCACTTCTTTTCAGTGTAGGCCCTTGGGAGGTCATACTCATCTTCGCTGTTATTATCCTTCTTTTCGGCGGAAAAAAGATTCCTGAACTTATGAGGGGTCTTGGCAAGGGTGTAAAAGCTTTCAAGTCTGGATTGAAAGACGTTGAAGGCGATCTGAAAGATATCAAGAAGGACATCGAAGAGTCAGATTCTAAGAAGTCTGAGTAATTTCGGTGGCTGAGGAGAGAGAAAAACAGGAGATGACCTTTTGGGATCATCTTGACGTGCTGAGGGGAACTTTGTTCCGCTCAGCCGTTGCCGTTATATTGTTTTCCGTATTATTCTTCATTTTCAAGACCGAACTGTTTGAGTTCGTATTCGCTCCCACCAAGGATGATTTCCTTGTGTACAGATGGTTCGGCTCCGAAATGAACATGACTCTTGTTAACCTTGAGATCTCAGCCCAGTTTTTCATCCACCTCAAGGTTGCAATGATGTGCGGCGTCATCGTTGCCGTTCCGTATATCATTTATGAGATATGGCGCTTTATCTCTCCGGCGCTTTATGACTCCGAAAAGAAACCGATAAGGAGCGCATTTTTGCTTGCCTCCGTCCTTTTTTATTTAGGAACCGTGGTAGGATATCTTTTTGTCCTGCCGGTGTGCATCAACTTTTTCATGAATTATACGATAAGCGATGAAGTGCTGAATACCATATCGTTGGAGTCGTATATATCTATGTTTACTTCAATGGTTCTGATGATCGGAATCGTCTTTGAATTCCCGGCTGTGATAGCAGTTCTTTCGAAGCTCGGCCTGATCTACAGGAGTACATTGCAAAACCTCAGGAAGTATGCTGTCGTCGTCATCCTGATAGTGTCTGCGATAATCACTCCGTCAGATCCGTTTTCAATGTTCGTCCTGGCAGTTCCTCTCTATGCCCTGTACGAATTCAGTATTATACTTTGTAGAAAAAATCCTAAACCTCAAGAATGATTTCAATTAATGATTTGACCGTGGCCTATGGAAGCTGGACCCTTCTGGATCATATCAGTTTCCATATAAGCGAGAACGACCGTATCGGACTCGTTGGCAAGAACGGTGCAGGAAAATCCACTATAATGAAGCTCATCTGCGGGCTTCAGACTCCGACAGGAGGAGTAATCGAGAAACCTTCGCATCTTAGCGTGGGTTATCTTCCGCAGATTATGCAGCATAACAAGGGCAAGAGTGTCATCGATGAAACGATGACCGCATTTGACGCACTTTTCGAGATAGAAGACAGAATCAAGGAGATTACCAAAGAGCTGGAGGTTAGAACTGATTATGAATCAGATGAATATACTCAGTTGATCACGGAGCTTGGAGATCTTAACGATACCCTTGACGTAAGTCATAGCGAACCGCCTGCGGTTCAGGCTGAGAAGACCCTTCTTGGACTCGGCTTCAAGGATGAGGACTTCCAGCGCAAGACTGAAACCTTCAGTCAGGGCTGGAACATGCGTATCGAACTTGCCAAGATTCTTCTCCGTAAGCCTGAGGTCCTTCTTCTGGATGAGCCTACCAACCACCTTGATATCGAGAGTATCGAGTGGCTTGAGGGTTACCTGAAAACAGAATTCAGAGGATCCCTCCTTCTGGTGTCCCACGACAGGAAATTCCTGGATAACGTGACCAACAGGACAGTGGAGGTATCCCTGGGGCATATAACAGATTACAAGGTCTCTTATTCCAAATATGTCGAGCTTCGTGCCGAGCGTCTCGTACAGCAGATGGCTGCATATGAGAACCAGCAGAGGATGATTGACAAGACAGAGGAATTCATTGAGAGATTCCGTTATAAGGCAACCAAGTCCAACCAGGTTCAGTCCCGTATTAAGGCGCTTGAGAAACTCGACAGAATCGAGATTGACGAGACAGATAACGTTGCCCTTACGGTGAAATTCCCGCCGGCACCAAGAAGCGGAGACGTGGCCTTCAAGGCTACGGACATAACCGTTGGATATCCTCAGAAGGTCGTTTTCCGCAATGCTAATATAGAGGTCAGAAGGGGAGAGAAGGTAGCCCTTGTAGGCCGAAACGGTGAGGGAAAGACCACCTTGATGAGGGTGATTATGGGCCAGCTTGATCCGATCAGCGGCGAGGCAAAGGTCGGACACAACGTAAATATCGGATATTTCGCTCAGAATCAGGAAGATATCCTTGATAAGAATCTTACTGTGTTTGAGACGCTTGACAATATCGCGGTGGGGGATATCCGCACCAAACTTCGCGACATCCTTGCGCAGTTCCTCTTCAGGGGCGAGGATATCGACAAGAAGGTTTCCGTACTCAGCGGAGGCGAGCGCGCCCGTCTCGGTATGGCCAAGCTGATGCTTCAGCCATATAACCTTCTTGCGCTCGATGAGCCTACGAACCATATGGACATCAAGTCCAAGGACATCCTCAAGCAGGCTCTTAAGGCGTATGACGGAACGCTTATTGTAGTATCCCACGACAGAGACTTCCTGGACGGCCTCGTGGATAAGATGTATGAGTTCCGCGACGGAAAGGTCAGGGAGCATCTCGGCTCGGTACAGGAGTTCCTCGAAAGCCGTAAATTGGAGGCTCTGAGTGAGTTGGAGCGCCGTTTCGGAAAAGAGGAGAAGCCTGTGGACGTCAAGAAGTCTGAGGCTCAGGCTGCATTCAACGTAAAAAAATCAGCTTCGAAAGAAGACAGGAAACTAAAAAATAGAGTATCTTTAATCGAAGGTGAGATTTCGGAACTTGAAGGCCACATGAAAGACCTGGAAGTCCGTATGGCAACTCCGGAACCTGATACCGACGTAGTTGAGCTAACCCGCCAGTACCTTGAGGATAAGCGCAAACTTGACAGTCTTACTGATGAATGGACTGAACTCATGGAAAGGCTTGAAAACTAATAAAGCAATGAAAAAGTTCCTTTTATTTGCCGCCCTGTCGGCAATGGCCCTGAGCCTGTCGGCCCAGACTAAAAACATTCAGAAGGAGTATTCTGAGTTTTCCGTTATGGAAATATCGGATGCATTCGATGTAACCCTGGTTCCATCGGATGAATACAGCGCAATACTTACGGTTGATGAGGTCCTTGAGAGTTATGTCCGTGCATTCGTTAAGGGCAAGACTCTCTATATTACCCTCGATACCAAATCAATACCGAAGGAACTCAAGAAGCAGATGAATTCCAAGAACACGCCAGAGCCAACGCTTAAGGCAGTGGTCCGCGCTCCAAAGCTTTCTTCAGTCATCCTTTCGGACGACGCCGTATTCGGAATTGCCGAGCCGGTGAATTATGACAGTTTCAGCCTTACTGCAGGCGATAATTCCAAGGTGCGTTCACTTAACGTTCAGGGTAGGAAGGCAGAACTCAAACTTGACAAGAAGGCCAGCGTTACGGCTAAGATCCTTGCCGACGATGTGGTTATTAAGGCATCCGGTTCGTCCGTCCTGAATCTTGAACAGGAATCAAAAGATTTCAACGTTGAGTCTTCAGGCTCTGCAGCAATTACATCCGTAGTTTCAGCCAAGAACGTAAATCTTACCACATCTGGATCATCGGTTTTGACTCTTACCGGTACAACTGATAATCTGGTGGTTAAGGGCAGCGGTTCGTCCACGGTGAACGCCGTTAACCTCACAACTCCGAGCACTTCGGTTGTCCTTGCAAACTCCTGCACGGTTACCCAGAGTGCAACAAAAGACCTTAAGGTTGAGATGTCAGGTAAGAGCACCCTTATTTACAACAACAACCCTAAATTCGAAATTGTACTGGTAAAGACTTCTACTATTCAGAAATACAAGTAGAATCCTTTTCAATATAAGACACAAGAGCATCGAGCGCAGCATCCGCGAAGCGCTCGATGTTTTTTTTGCGCTCGCCGCTGTCGGAATAGAACCTGTGTGTGGATGTTCCGTGGGGACCGCTTACTCCTATCCAAACGGTTCCTTCCGGGTTGCCGAATTCGTCCGAACCTTCGGCAAGACCTGTCGTGGATACGGAATATGTGGTTCCAATGACCTTCCTGACGCCTTCAGCCATCATTCCTGCAACCTTTGAACATACAGGGCCTTCTATTTCCAGGACCTTGGCATCAACTCCCAGTACGCCCGTCTTGACGCTGTTTGCATAAGAAACGACTGAGCCGAGATAATAAGTTGATGAGCCTGAAACGGAGGTTATCCTGTGCGAAAGAAGTCCTCCTGTACAGGATTCTGCCGTCGCAACTGAAAGACCGTTTTTTGAAAGCAGGTCTTTAAGCCTTTCCTCAGCGCTTTTCATTGGAGAGATACTTTATAATCTTATTGACGAAGCCCGGGCCGTTGTAAATGAATCCGGTATAGATTTCTACCAGGGATGCTCCTGCGTCAAGCATCTGTTGGGCCTGCTGAGGCGTCATTATTCCGCCTACACCAATCACCGGAAGACGTCCTTTTGTGAAGGCATTGATTTTCTTCACCATACTGAGACTCTTCTCAAACAGCGGGGCTCCTGAGAGACCACCGTTGCCTATTGCCTGAATCCGGCTGTCGGAAGCCTTAAGATTATCCCTTGATCTGGTGGTATTAGTGGCAACAATACCGTCGATGCCATAGAGCATGCACCAGGAGAGAATCTCGTACAGCTGACCGTCATTGATGTCCGGAGACAGCTTTATAAGGATAGGTTTATATGTTTCGTAGCATCTTCTCAGGTCAAGAAGCGGATCAAGAAGATCAGACAGGTATGAAAGGTCCTGAAGACCCTGGAGTCCAACTACATTCGGACAGGAAACGTTGACTGTAAACATATCAACGAAGTCGTACATGAGTGAGAAACACTCTGTGTAGTCATGGATAATCTCGTCTTCAAGCTTGCTGGTGGTATTCTTTGCGATACTTGCAGCTATGATGACATTAGGTTTGTCCTTACGGATCCGTTCAATTGCATAGCGTATGCCCTTGTTGTTGATCCCCATCCTGTTTATGATGGCCTTGTCACGGACGAGCCTGAAAACCCTTGGGCGGGGATTTCCATCCTGAGGCTTGGGGGTGAGGGATCCGATTTCAATGAAACTGAAACCAAGGGTGGCCAGATCGTTGTAATAATCCCCATTCTTGTCTAGACCGGCGGCAAGGCCTACCGGGTGAGGGAACTTGAGCCCGAAAAGTTCTCTTTCGAGATTTTTGGGCTTTCTTTTGAAGAAAAGTTTCAGGATGCTTCTTCCGAGGGGAAGTTTGCCGAAGAGTCCAAGAGCCTTGAGCGATAGGATGTGCGCAGTCTCCGGATTCAGACAGAAAAGGACAGGTCTTATTATACGCTTGTACATAACAGCGTAAAGATAATGCTTTTTAAGCTAATTCTCCGTAGGTATTGTCATCATACAATACGATAACCTTCTTAATTCTTCTTTCCGGGTTAATCGGCAGTTGGGTTATTACAGGTTGTTCTGTATGCTTAAGTGTCTGTGGCGCAGTCTCTTGTGGCTGAGAAACAGGCTCCTGTACCGGTTCTGAACTCTCTGAGGTTTGAGAATTTGAATCAGACTCCGCCGATAGTGTTGAATTTTCGTACTCTGGGAAGAGATCATCGTCATCCGGACGTCTTTGAGGCACTTCTTTGGTCTTATACATTTTCCCCGCTCCGGCTATGAGCCATTCAATGTTAAGGCTAGGGTAGTGACGCATCATGCTCTCGATGAAATCGAATCCGGGTTTGTTTCGACCAGCGAGGATATGGGACACGCTTGCGCGTGCAACGCCGATGACGTCTGCGAACTGTGATTGAGAAATATTCTCTGCAGCGAGGAATTGCTGTAATCTGGTGTTCATAAATACCGTTAAAAATTGTTAACCCTTGATACACAAATGTAAAGAGAATAATTGTAAATAACAATAGTTACAAAAGTAACACAAGGTGGATATTGGGGTGTGATGTGCGATAGGGCAGGGAAGTGATGTATGAAGGAAAATGATAAATGAATTCATCTAAAACACTGGGTATCGCAAGGTTAACCCTCGGATAACTTTAATAATACTTTAAATGGGGCGCTTTTAGGCTTAATTTACTACTTTATGTGATAGCCACGCTTTAGATTATCATAGATAAACCCTTTGATTATCAATGATATAGAAGATTATTAAATCTGCAATAAAAAATGCTTATGAAACATAAGTAAACAATTTGCATATATAATTTACAAATGGAATAATTGGGAAGAAAATTACAAAAGCGTCCTGTTGAAATCCATTTGTGACTGTTGAAAACTATGTGAATTTGTGATAACGCCTTGTTTATTCCTAAACTTCGTGAGATTTCAATATTTGACCTCTATTGTGTATCTTCGCACGTATTTTAAAAAACTGATATGATACCGGAAATAAGAATTGAGGACTTTAATTATCCTCTTACGGACGACAGGATTGCAAAATATCCGCTCCCTATGAGGGATTCCTCAAAACTTCTCAGATACAGGGACGGCAAGGTTGATGAGTTTGTTTTCAGGGAAATCCCGGATCTTCTTCCTGAAGATTCCATTATGGTGTTCAATGAAACCAAGGTTGTGCCTGCCAGGCTTCATTTTGAAAGAAATACTGGTGCACATATAGAGATTTTCTGTCTTGAGCCTGTTAATCCCCCAGAATACAATACGTCTTTTGCCTCAACGGACAAATGTTCCTGGAAATGCGTTATTGGAAACGTTAAAAGGTGGAAAGAAGGGCTCCTTAGCCTCTGTAATCCTGAGAACAATCCTGAAGTTTCGGCAATGGGACTCAGCGCAAGGCTGGTCAGCCGTGACGAGAGAACGGGTGTAGTGGAATTCAGCTGGAATGACGGCAAGCCTTTCTCCCAGGTCCTGGAAACAGGAGGCTCAGTGCCTATCCCTCCTTACCTCAACAGAGATACGGAAGAGATTGACCTCGAGCGTTATCAGACCGTTTATGCCTCTATACGCGGCTCGGTTGCAGCTCCTACGGCCGGCCTTCATTTCACTCCTGAGGTCCTTGAAAGAATCAAGGCGCGTGGAATCGACAGGGAGAACGTCTGTCTTCACGTTGGCGCCGGAACCTTCCTTCCGGTTAAGTCTTCACGTGTTGCGGAGCATCACATGCACCGCGAGCCATTTGCGGTCACCCTTGATTTTCTCAAAGATCTGAGGGCGTCCGGCAAGAAGGTCATTGCCGTGGGAACAACGTCGGTCAGAACCCTGGAGTCAATTTACTATATAGGTGTTTCAATTATTGAGACCGGAGCTCCTCAGGAGGTGATTCAGTGGGCTCCATATGAAAGGGACTATCCTTATTCTACCGAAGAGTCCATAGATGCCATTATAGCGTATCTGGAGAAGAACGGACTGAAAGAACTCAGGACAGGAACGTCAATCATCATCGTCCCGGGCTTCAAATTCAGGATCGTAGACATTCTCGTAACCAATTTCCATCAGCCGGAAAGTACGCTTATCCTGCTTGTGTCCGCATTTGTCGGAGGGGACTGGAGGACCATCTATGACTATGCCCTTTCTCACCAGTTCAGGTTCCTGAGTTACGGTGACAGCTCCCTGCTTTATCGTAGGTAAGGCGCCTTTTATTTGGATTTAGACGTCATTATAGTTAAATTGCAGTATATATCGTTTCGCTTAGCGTAACGGATAAATATTTTATCATATGGCAGAAATAGATCAGACAGAATTTGGCGATATCGTTCCTTATACAGACGAAGAAGCCGCTGAAGCACTCGCCAAGGTTGCCAATCATCCTATGGTGCTTGCAATGTCGAAATATCTCTTCCCTAAGAAGCCGATTACTTTCCTTAGGGATACCCTCAAGAATATTAAGACTATAGATGAATTCCAGAATATCGTTATGAGAAAAGTCGTTGACTGGGTGCTCGACAACACCTGTCACAATTTCTCTTATGACGGCGTTGCAAACCTGAAGGAGATTACTGGTAACTGCCTTTTGATGTCCAATCACAGGGATATCATCCTTGATCCGGCAATTACTCAGTATGTCCTTTATAACAATGGTTTTCCTATGACGGAAATCTGTGTGGGTGACAACCTTCTTGCCGCAGGCAAGACTGCAGAATACCTCCTCAGGGCAAACCGTATGATCAAGGTTATCCGCGGTATTTCCGCAAGGGAACTTTATCTTTCATCCCAGAGACTCTCAAAGTACATCCGTCAGGCCATTACCACGGGCCATAAGTCAGTTTGGCTTGCACAGCGCCAGGGACGTACAAAGAACGGTATCGATACTACCGAGCAGGGTCTGTTGAAGATGCTTGACATGAGCGGAACCGGAGACTGGGTGAACAACTTCATGGAACTATGTATCGTTCCTCTCAGTATTTCATATGAATATGAGCCATGTGACGGCAGAAAAGCGCGTGAAATCCTTATCTCACGTACTCAGAAATATGTCAAGACCAAGAAGGAGGATCTCCACAGCATTCTCATCGGTATCCGTCAGCCTAAGGGCAATGTTCATCTGAACATCGGTAAGCCTCTTACGCGTGAGGAAATCGAAATGGCCTCATATTGTGACAAGAATGACCGTTACCAGTTTATCAGACACGTGGTTGACCGCCGTATTATCGACGGCTACAGGCTCTGGAAGACAAACTATATGGGTTATGACCTTATGACGGGAACTCAGAAGTATGCTGGACATTACACTCCTGAAGACCTGGTTGAGTTCAAGGCTTATACTGAAAAGAAACTTAATAAGTTGGAAAGCTCACTCGACAGGGTGGAACTTCGGAAGATCTTCTGGGGTATCTATGGTAACCCTGTAATGGAGAAAGAGAAGCTCGCCATCCAGCGTGATGAGGAAAGGCACGCTGCATTTGAAACCAAGACGGCTCTGGCCATGCTGGAGAAGATGCACGAAAAAGAAGAAAACAATCAATAACACATAATAACCATTTATAAAAAGAGGATGACATTTTTTGCCATCCTCTTTTTTTAGTTCTGTTTCATATGTACGTCCATCTGAGGGAACGGGAATCCGAAGCCCTTATCCGGCATTATTGAATATACGGACTTGATTGTGTCGAAGTAAACGCCCCAATAATCAGGGGATTTAACCCAGACTCTGACTATGAAATTAACGCTGCTGTCTGCAAGTTCGCTCAGAACGATGAACGGATCAGATGCGCCTTTAGCCTTGGAAGTGAGGACCCTCTTATCGGCCTCAACAATCTTTTTGAGCTCCTGGATGCATTTGTCCGCGTCGATTCCGTATTCGAACCCGAATTTGAAATCAACCCTCCTGACAGGCTTGGCGGAGTAGTTGTCGATATTTCCGTTTGAGAGGGCTCCGTTAGGAAGAATGATAACCCTGTTGTCCGTTGTAATGAGTTTTGTGCTTACGATGGACACAGATTCTACTGTTCCGGTGTAACCCTGTGCGGTAATGAAGTCTCCAGCCTTGAATGGCTTAAATGCCAGAAGCATTATTCCACCTGCGAAATTCTGGACAGTTCCGCTCATTGCCATACCGATTGCCATACCTCCAGCGGCAAGCAGGGCAGCCAGCGATGTGGTATTGACTCCAAGGGCGCTGATGGTAAGGATAATGAGAATGACCGTCAGGGAGATGGATGCAAGCGAGGAAATGAAGGTCGCAAGCGTGGTCTCCGTCTTCTTTCTTTCGAAAATTCTCTGGAGGATTTTCTTGACTCTTTTTATGAACCAGGCGCCTAGTGAGTAAATGACAATGGCGGCCAGAAGTTTGAGTCCGAACTGGATGGCCTTGTCAGTAAGCTCGGTTAGGACCTCGCTTGGATTGTTGACAACGCCTGTGACCATATTCTGGATGGCCACTTTGGCTGAATCCGCTACGTTTACGGTATCGGCTCCAGGAAGCAGTTGCAAAGGTGTCATAATCAAATACTATTTGTGAAACAGTTTTTCAACGGCTGCGATGATTTCTTCCTTAGGGGTATCAGGCGAAATGACAAGATCCGGCTCTTTGTGGACATAACCCTTTTCTCCGGCCTTGATTGCGCCGCCTCCGGTTACGTTGAGCATAATCACCTCGTCCTTCTTAACCTTTCCTTCGGCAACGGCCTGTGCAAGGCTGGCAACAGTGACGGCTGCTGCAGGATAAAGGTCGATTCCTTCGTATGCAAAGAAAAGCTGAAGCCACTTGATCATCTCCTCATTTGTAACCTTGAACATATCTCCCTTGGACCATTTGAGAACGTCGTACAGTCCTCCGGCAATGGAATAAGGCGGTTTGCGGTTAGAAAGCACCTTCGCGAGGATGAGTTCGGCCTGGCGGCGTCCTTCTTCAGGAGAAAGGTCCACAAGGTCTCTGCTTCCGGCTTTCCAGGAATCGTACATAAGGGTGAATGGAGCATTCTGGGATGCATATACCCTCATGTTGTTTTTGCCGAATCTGCCGTCAGCGGCAAGTCTCTCGGCGTTCTCCCATGCTGCGATGGCACCGGTGCCGCTTCCTACAGCCTGGAAATAGGCGTCAGGAATACGTCCGATCACTTCAACGGCGCTGAGTATCGTTGTTCCCATTCCATCTCTTCTGGCGATGTTTTTGGCGCCTCCTTCAGCCATGTATCCAGGGTCAGATGCAAGTTTGTCTCCGATAGTAATGGCGTCGAAATAATCGCAGCCCCTTGGTGCCGCAACAACTTTTACGCACGGATCAAGCTTCTTTGTGAACCAGAGATCGAGTTTATTGTCTTCAGGAATCGTGATTACGATAGGAATCTTGTTGTCTGAGCAAACCTTTGCGAATGCCCTTGCAGTATTGCCGGCAGAAGATACTACGAGAATCTTCTTGTTGTTCTTTGGCAGGCGGGCGCAGATGCTGTAGGCTTCGGTTTCCTTGAAAGAACAGGTTTCCATTTTTGCCCCTATTTTAGGTGCGTAGCCGGAGAATGTGATATAGAGATTCTCAAGGCCGAGAATCTTGGCGATGCCTGTGGACTTGTATGTTACAGGAGCGTGGGAATTCTTGAGAGTCCTCTTGATAGGAAGCCAGCCTGCGTATCTGTAAAGACCGCGCATGGTCGTAGGTTCAAACTTCTTATTCTCGTATATCGCCCTTACGAGTGACGGCTTTGGGGATTGCGGGTCTGCGAGAGTCCACTCTCCGTCATCAAATACGCGGCCGGTTGCCACGTTTACGAGTTTGTAATTTGTTCCTTTGAATTTCATATTAATATTGGGTTAGTTCATTATGAATTGAAGGACCACATAGGCTATCCCCATCAGGAAAAGAAGGGCGCCTTCAAAGCGGTCCAGTTTATTTTTCTGAAATGTAAACGCTCCGATTATGAGTATAAGGGCTCCGGCAAAGAGTGCGGCGAAATCAACGGTGTTAATTACTCCGAATGAGAGCGGATGCACAACCGCGGATATACCCAGAATCAGAAATATATTGGAAATGTTTGATCCTATGACATTACCTAGCGCCAGGGCGTTATGACCCTTGGCGGAGGCAACTACGCAGGTTGCGAGTTCCGGAAGTGAAGTTCCTATGGCAAGGACAGTTACGGCAATTACTTTGTCTGACACTCCAATACTGTGGGCAATTTCGGAGGCGGAATTCACAAACATCTGACCTCCGGCAATCAGTCCGGCGATTCCCAGGATTATGAAAATTCCTGCCGCCATGATACTTCTTGTTTTGGCTGGTTTTTCATCCTCTTGAGGACTGCCTGCATACTTAAATGAATATGCCATATAGAGTCCGAAAAGAAGCAGGAAAATGATTCCGTCCAGGCGGCTCAGGCCATTCATAAGGCCGAACACAGTAAGGATAACGGCCGAAATCAGGTTCAGCGGCATATCAACCTTCCTGTTGGATGCAGTGATGGCGATAGGGGAGATGAGGGCGCTTAATCCCAGTATAATCAGGGTATTGAACGCATTTGATCCGATAATGTTTCCTACTGCTATGGCGGAATTGGCGTTAACAGCGCCGTTAAGGCATACGACAAGTTCTGGCATCGATGTTCCGATGCCCACGATAGTCATTCCGATGATAAATTCGCTCAATCCGGCTTTTCTGGCTATGGATGACGCTCCGTCAACGAGGGCGTCAGCTCCGTAGATTACCAATAAGAGTCCGATAATGAGTTTGAGATTAAGAAGCAGCATAGTTTACGCCTTGAGTTTTAGTGCGCATACGTTCTCGACATGATGTGTGTGGGGGAACATATCAACAGGTTGCACAGCTGTTATCTCATATTTCTCTCCGAGAATTGCCAGGTCTCTGGCCTGTGACGCTGGATTGCAGCTTACATACACCATTCTTTCAGGTGCAGCGTCAAGAATTACTTTGGCTACGTCCGGATGGATGCCGGCTCTCGGCGGATCCAGGATGATAACGTCAGGCTGGCCGTTCTTTTTGATGAAATCCTTGGAAAGGACATCTTTCATATCGCCGGCATAGAAGGTGCAATTGCTGATTCCGTTGGCTTTTGCGTTTGCCTTTGCATCCTCAATTGCTTCCGGAACGTATTCAATGCCAACCACTTTCTTGGCTTTCCTGGATACGAACTGTGCGATGGTGCCCGTTCCTGTATAAAGGTCATATACAGTCTCTGTACCGGTAAGTGCGGCAAAATCCCTGGCTACGCTGTACAGTTTGTATGCCTGTGGGGAGTTTGTCTGGTAGAAGGACTTTGGCCCGATTCTGAACCTTAGGCCTTCCATTGTCTCGATAATCTCTGCGTCTCCCTTGAAGAGAATGCAGGTTTGATCCGAGATTGAATCATTTAACTTCTTGTTGATTACGTAGTAAAGAGAGGTTATCTGAGGGAATTCTTTAGATACAGCCTCAAGAAGTGCAACCCTTTCTTCTGTCATTTCTTCTCCGAAAACGACAATCAGCATAACCTGGCCGTCTTCTGTTGTTCGAACGAAAATACTGCGCAGAAAACCGTGATTCTCACGAATATCATAGAATTCAAGACCGTTTTCTACAGCGTATTTCTTAATGAATAGACGGATTGCGTTTGAAGGCTCCTTCTGGAGGTGACATTTCTGTATGTCAAGCACCTTGTCGAAGAATTTTCCAACGTGAAAACCAAGTCCACAGCGGTCCTGAGAGGCGATTTTCTCCGGATCTTCGTCCGGAAGGATCCATCTTTTAGGTGAGAATGTGAATTCAAGTTTGTTCCTGTAGAATGTGGTATTGTCAGAGGGGAGTGTCGGCCTTATTTCCGGCACGGAAAGATGACCGATCCTTACAAGCTGGTCATATACCTGCTGACGCTTTGCCTCAAGCTGCAGTGGATATGGGAGTGGCTGCCATTTACAGCCTCCACAGACTCCAAAATGGCTGCAGAACGGCTCCAGGCGGTCTTTTGAGGGCGTTACAATGCGCAGAATATAGCCCTCCATATAGTTCTTTTTCTTCTTGGTGACTCTTATATCAACAACGTCACCAGGAACTGCGTTGTCTACGAATACTACGGCTCCTTCATAGTGTGTGAGCGCTTTTCCTTCGGCAGCCACAGCTTCGATGGTGATATTCTCTATAACTAGATCGATTCTTTTTCTGGACATTTATATGTGATTCTTGTTTCGAACACAAATTTAATGAAATTCCATGTCTTCTCACATACGCGCGCGTGAGAACTGAGTGTAAAAACAAAGGTGGAAAGGAGAGTCCTGATGTGCATAATAGAACATAAATACGCTTGTTGAAATACGCAAATTAACATAATATAAATTGTATAACCAACGATAGGGGAATAATGCGCATAACGGAGTTAAATAACTAATTGTTAAAGGATAATACTTAATAGTTACTAAAAAGTAAATATTCGGATATAGATAAATATACGGAAACAAATTTGAAAGAGATTTGATTAAAGCATTGAAAATCATATATATAATTATCGTTCGTATATAGAATGAAAAACTATTATATATATTGCTTTGTGGTTATTGTTCTTTTATATATCTTTGCAACTGTTAAGTAAATATGGAGGTAATATTATACATTGATTTTTATTGCTCTTCTTTCAGATTATCTTAACATTTTTACGTCAAGGCCTGAGTTTTTCTCTCTTTGAATCCGCAGACTAGGCATTCGTCCGAGATTGTTGAAAACTCTGGATCACGGAGATTATCGTTCTTAGTTTTTTATATTATTTCTATACTTCAAATAATCTATATATTCTTTTGTGTATTAATTTGTTGTCTTTTACTTTCTTGTAATTTACTTAAAGTAATGAATTAATATTAATCTTTATGCATATTGGAGCTCATTCCTAAGCAGTTTTGATGTGATTAAGCAGTTACGTTGTTCTTCTCTCCCCTGCCCTGGTATCGTTCTATTACACTTTTTCATTGCTCTTTTAGTCTGTATCCGTTTTCTCTCTTTTTTTCTAACTTTGTCTCTGCAGTATGCATAATGTGTATAACATTTCTTCCATTTTGGCTGCCATAGGGCTGAAAAATGGTCAAAATACCGTAATAACATTTATGTTAACTGTCGATACAACTTTGTTTTAATAATTGAAATACAATTAAATATATGGTTTTACCACCGTTACCTGAAAGAATGAGGCCAAATTCTCTGGATGAGTATGTAGGACAGAAACATCTGGTAGGAAATGGCTGTATTCTGAGAAATATGCTTGATGGAGGCAACCTTTCTTCCTTTATTTTATGGGGTCCTCCAGGTGTTGGTAAGACTACCCTCGCCCATATTGTTGCCAAGTCCCAGAAGAGAGAGTTCTTTACTTTGTCTGCTGTTTCATCCGGAGTAAAGGAAGTGCGCGAAGTCTTTGAGAAGGCTAAGGGCGCGTCCCTCTTTTCAGACGGAAAGGCACCTGTTCTGTTTATAGACGAGATTCACAGATTCAACAAGGCCCAGCAGGACGCTCTCCTTGGTGCGGTGGAAGAAGGAACTGTCATTCTTATCGGTGCAACCACGGAAAACCCTTCATTTGAGGTAATTACGCCTCTTTTGTCCCGTTGTCAGGTATTTGTCCTGAAATCTCTGGATGCTGAAGATTTACGTACACTTCTTAATCGCGCTATTACAACGGATATAGTGCTGAAAGAGAGGAATATAGACGTCAAGGAAACCGAAGCTTTGCTTCGTTATAGCGGCGGAGACGCGCGAAAACTGCTCAATATACTGGATATCGTTGTGAATTCGCAACTCTCAGCGAGTTCAGCTCCTGACGCAAAGATCATAATTGACAACGAAACCGTGGTCTCCTGTCTGCAGGAGAACATGGCGATTTATGATAAGGACGGCGAGATGCATTATGACATCATATCCGCCTTTATTAAAAGTATCAGGGGATCTGACCCTAATGCAGCTGTGTACTGGCTTGCCCGAATGCTTGCCGGAGGTGAGGACCCTCTTTTCATTGCAAGGCGCCTTTGCATAAGCGCGGCCGAAGATATCGGTCTTGCAAACCCAAATGCAATGCTTCTTGCCAATTCATGCTTCCAGATAGTTAATCAGGTAGGAATGCCTGAGGCCAGGATTCCTCTTTCAGAGACTGCCATCTATCTTGCATCGTCACCTAAGAGCAATTCTGCTTATATGGCTATAGGTAAGGCTCTGGCAGAGGCTTCCAAGAATCCTATGGCAAGCGTTCCACTTCACCTTAGGAATGCTCCTACGAAGCTTATGGCTGATTTGGGCTACGCTGACGGCTATAAGTATGCCCACGACTTCCCCGGACATTTCGTCGATCAGGAATTCCTTCCGGCAGAACTTTCGGGAACCGTGTTTTATGAACCTCAGCCTAATAAGCACGAGAACGGTCTCAGGACGTATCTTGAGTCCTGCTGGCCAAAGTATTACGGTTCAGCTGAAAAGAAGAAGGACTAGAATGGGTATCCTACTCCGAAGTGAACGGAGTATCCGTCGTTCTTAATCCATTTTGAAGGGCCTCTCCACCTGTTGTCCTCTTTTGAAGGGTCGAGAGTCTTGATTCCCGCATCGATACGCAGGAGAATGAAATTCAGGTCAACCCTGAGGCCTAATCCCCAGTTTGCCGCAAGGCTCTCCGGAAGGTTGGAAAACTTGAATAGCGATGTTTCCCATACGTTTCCGGCGTCTATGAATGCTGCTCCGGCGAGTTTCCAGACGATATTGAATCTGTATTCGATATTGGCTTCAAGTTTCATGTCTCCGGCCTGGGAAGGGATTATGAAGTATTCGTTCACGGCGTCGTTGCCCGGACCAACGGAACGTGCCTGCCAGCCTCTGAGGCTGTTTGCTCCTCCGCAGTAGAACTGCTTCTCGAATGGAAGCGTAGTTGAGTTGCCGTATGCGTGGCCGATTCCCGCCAGGGCCCTTGTAGCGATTGATGATTTGCCGTTTTTGCCAAGAACCCAGGTCCTGCCCAGCTGGATTTCTCCTTTTATATACTGTGAGTATGGAACTCCGGCAATAAGCCTGTATCCGTCCTCGTCTGTTTTCATCGCCTTGTTGAAGAGGCTCAGAATATTACCTGAAAAATCGGTCTGGAGACGGGCGTATTTATATGACTTCTTAGGATTTGCGCTTGCGTCGGTGGTGTAATACAGAATAAGGCTCTCACCAGCGTCGAAGTGGTCCTGATAGGCATATCTAAGGAACGGGTTGTGTGAGAGTTTCTCGTAGAAATCTCCGTCTATGTTCTTGAGGTTGACGATGTTTGCCTGAAGCGGATAAATCTGGTAGAAGATCCGGTCCTTATGGTTGCCTGAATAGCCGTACTGGAAGGAAACCAGGTTTCTGGTGTACTCAGGACGGTCCTGATAGCTGTAAGAAAGGTTGATTTCCGTTCTAGGGATAGATGAACCTCTGAAAAGGCTGTATGGAAGACCCAGGAATTTAGGGAAACTAAGTCCTGCAGTTACACCCACTTCGTTGGAACGTGTCTGCCTGTCGTTTACCTTGAACTGAAAATCTCCGCGGAATCCGAGCGTGAGCCATTCTCCTCCGTGGAATATGTTCTTGTGGGTATAACTTACCTGAGGAGAGACTCCAATAAGTCCGGAAGAGTTTGAAGATGCCTCAAGTCCAACTTTATAGCCCTGAATCTTTGACTGGGCAAGGTTGATGCTGCAGTCCACTGTGTCTGCGCCCTTCCTTGGGGTAAGTCCGATGTTCACAGAGTTGAAGGTCCTCAGTGAGGACATTCTGCTATATGTATTGGATACGGTGTTTTCGCTGTAGAGGGAGCCAGGTTTGATTGTGTTCATCTCCTTGAGCACCTTCGGGCGGAACTTCATGTCTTCAGGATGGCTGATTGACACGTCTCCTATGTGGAATCTGTTTACCGGCTGAACTTTAATCTTTAATTTGGCATAGCCCGGAAGGCTTAGGGTGTCGGCTTCGAATGAGTAGTTGTTCTTGGTGACTCCATAGTAGCCGAGTTGTCTCATGGCTGCTGCGCTACGGGTTGCCTCTGCCTCCAGGGAAGATTCCGAAAGCCTGTCCCCTACCTTGACGGTCACATTGGAGGAATCCTTTAATAGGTCGGCCTTAAATTCCTCGTTGCCAAGTATTTCGTACGTGATGTCCTTTATCGGAAAAATCTTTCCGGGATAGATGTCATAATGAACCGTTACATTCTTTTTGTCCACCTTGACTGTGCTTCTGACATCCGAGTTGAAATAGCCCGTATATGTAAGGTGGTTCTTGATTCCGGAGAGAGAAGGCTCAACCTGGTCCGGGTTGTAAATAAGGGGTGCGGTTCCAATCTTGCGGAAGAATCTGCTTGCCGCAGATGTCCCCTCCTTTCCGGAAAAGTTGTAGACATAGATGAACGGATTCCAGCCCTGGGCGTTCTGCCTGATGTATGGAGTGAGTTCCCTTGAAGGAATATTTTCACCATGAACGCTTACTACATTGCTTTTCAGGCGGTATTCTCCGTCGGACAGGACTCTCGTCGTGCTGCAGGCTGCGGCGCCGGCGGCAAGGAGAAAAAGGCAGAGAATATGTCTTAATGGTGAGTTCATCTGAACAAATTTAAGCTTTTATCACGATATTTCATTAAATTTATTGCCTGTAGAAACTCTTAATATGGAAATAACCAACAACGAGATAAAAGCAGTAAAAGCACTTGCGTCAAAAAAGACCAGGGATGAAGAGGGACTCTTCGTGGTAGAAGGTGAGAAAATGGTGGCGGAAGCGCTTAAATCTTCATTTTCAGTTGAAAAGATATACCGGAAAGAAGAAGTTGGAGATAAGGCTATGGAGAGGATGACCCTTTTGACGAGCCCCTCCCCTGTCCTTGCCGTGGTAAGGAAACCCGCTGACCTTGATGACGCATCCTGCATTATGAAGGCCGGAGGTCTCTATCTCGCACTTGACTGCATACGTGACCCTGGAAATATGGGTACTATCCTCAGGATTGCGGACTGGTTCGGAGCCGACGGAGTCTTTGCTGCTCCGGATTCAGTGGATGTGTTCAATCCCAAGGTGGTTCAAGCCACGATGGGAGCGATATTCCGCGTTCCTTTCCATTATACCTCCATCCCGGAACTCTGTTCAAAGGCGGTAAAGGCCGGCGGAAAGGTTTACGGAACCTTTCTTGACGGCGTAGATATGTATTCCTCGACTCTTGATTTCCCGAAAAACGGTCCAATTGTCATCGTAATAGGCAACGAGAGCAACGGAATCAGCCCTGAGACGGCAGCCGTCGTGACGGACAGGCTCTATATTCCTCCGTTCCCTGCAGACCGTCAGGGCAGCGAATCTTTGAATGCGGCCGTGGCTACGGCTATAACAGTTGCGGAATTCCGCAGACAACAGCGATAATATGCAAAGTATATCATACGACGACCTTTTCAGATACAGGATCAAGCGCATCCTGATGATCTGCAGCAACTATGACGCCTTCATCCTCAAGGAAGACGGCCAGATCGAGAACCAGATCTATAAGGAATGTATTGACCTGGGCATTACCAACACTCCGAAATTCGTATGGGCCGGCTCCACTGCGGAGGCTGCCGATATCGTATTCTCCGACAGAGGTATAGACCTTGTCATCTGTATGTATAATGAGCAGGATGAGGGTATTTTTGACCTCTCTACCAGGATGAAGAAGGACAAACCAGACGTCCCGTTCGTCGTGTTGATGCACTATTCGAAAACGGTTAGGCACATCCTTTTCCAGAGGGAGAATGATTTTGATTTTATCTTCAGCTGGCACGGCAACGCCGACCTTATCCTGGCCATCATGAAACTCTTCGAGGACAGGCGCAATGCCGAGCATGACGTGCTGGAGGCAGGTTGCCAGGCCATCCTCCTTGCGGAAGACTCCGTGCGCTATTATTCGACCTATCTTCCTGAACTGTACAAACTTGTCTTGGGACAGGCCGGAGAATTCCTCAGCGAGTCCCTTAATGAGGACCAGAGGAAGGGCCGTAGAAGATCCCGTCCTAAGATTCTCCTTGCAACCTGTTATCAGGACGCCCTCAATTACTTCGAAAAATACAAGAGCAATCTTCTTGGCGTCATTTCCGACGTTGGTATGGTGATGCACAGGGAGGATCCTCATGACAAGGAAAAACTGGATGCAGGTATAGATTTCGTGAGAAGAATCCGTGAGTATGACCCTTACATGCCTATACTCCTCCAGTCTTCTCAGGGAAGCGTAGCCAATCTGGCTAAGGAACTTGGAGTTGGTTTCTTGAAGAAATACTCAAGGACCCTCTTCATTCAGCTTTCGGACTATATCAAGGATGAATTCGGCTTCGGAGACCTTGTCTTCAAGGATTCCAGAGGTATGGAGATAGCAAGGGCAAAGAATCTTAAGGATGTGGAGAGAATCGTAAAGGACATTCCTGACGACGTCCTTATCAGCATCACATCGAGAAACATGTTCTCAAAGTGGTTCTATGCCCGCGGACTTTTCAACATCGCCAGCCGTTTCCGCCAGGAGCATCATAACATACCGTCCGAAGCAAGGGAGTATATCATAAAGAGTATCAGGGCGTTCCATGAGACGAACGGCCGTGGCGTCATAGCCGATTTCAATGAGGATACATATGAGCCGTACGTTTGGTTCTCAAGACTTGGCAGCGGCTCTCTAGGCGGCAAGGCAAGAGGCCTGGGCTTCCTTAACGGTCTCATAACCAAGTATAAACTTGAGGATAAGTTTGAGGAAATCAAGGTTTCCCTGCCGAGGACCGTAGTAATTGCAACGGACTGGTTTGACGAGTTCATCGTGGAGAATGGTCTTCAGTATGTGATAGATTCCGAGCTGTCCGATGATGAGGTGCTCTCGGAATTCGTCGCCTCACGTCTGCCAGAGAAGCTTGTGGAGAATCTCAGGGCCTTTGTGGAGACCGTGAACGAGCCGCTTGCAATCCGTTCCAGCTCCAAGCTTGAGGACAGCAACTGGCAGCCTTTCGCAGGCGTATACTCCACATATATGATACCTTCCGTCGAGAATAAGGACCAGATGTTCCGAATGCTTGACAAGGCTATCAAAAGCGTCTATGCTTCAGTATATTACAATGGAAGCCGTAACTATATCCAGAGTACGGAGAACCTCCTCAGCGAGGAGAAGATGGGCGTGATCATCCAGACAATCTGCGGTGCGGACCACGGCGGCTTCTATTATCCTATGATGTCCGGCGTGGCAAGAAGCGTGAACTTCTATCCTATTTCCGGAGAGAAATTCACCGACGGAGTGGTCAATGTTGCCTTCGGTCTCGGTAAAATGGTGGTTGAAGGAGGCCAGACCCTCCGTTTCAATCCGAAGCGTCCTAAGAAGATTCTTCAGCTGTCGGACCCGAAACTTGCGCTCAGGGATACCCAGAAGAATATGTTTGCCCTGGACCTTCGTCCGGGAGCCTTCAAGATTTCCCGTAACGAGGGCATTAACTTTGCCTTTGTCCCTGTTGTAGATTCTCTCAAGTCATTTGACCATCCGGAATTGGTGGCATCCACCTTCGATATCCACGAGGGCAGGATTATCCCTGGAATCGACCGTGAGGGTATGAAGATTATCACCTATGATTCAATCCTGAAATACAACAGCTACCCGCTTGCCAAGGCGCTGGATGAGATAATGCAGATTTGCCGAAGGGAACTTGCCGGAGAAGTTGAAATTGAGTTTGCCGTTGATCTCAAGGAGGATAACCTCCTTCATCTGGACCTTCTTCAGGTTCGTCCTGTCAACGGTTA